>JACDNV010000021.1 GCA_017656425.1 Candidatus Neomarinimicrobiota bacterium
GCATTCTGCATTCTGCATTGAGCCTTTGCGCTTAACGTCTTGTATTCACGAAGTCACCGAAGACGATTTCCCGAAGGACAAGATAGCCTTACGGCAATTGCAAAATGAAGATTGCAAAGTGCAAAAGTCAAATTTATTTCTGTCTACATTTTGAGTACAAAAGCCAAATCTGACAAAAGGCGATTTTGCATTTTTCAATTTGCATTTTGCATTCTGCATTGAGCCTTTGCGCTTAACGTCTTGTATTCACGAAGTCACCGAAGACGATTTCCCGAAGGGTAAAATAGCCTTATGGCAATTGCAAAATGAAGATTGCAAAGTGCAAAAGTCAAATTTATTTCTGTATACATTTTGAGTACAAAAGCCAAATCTGACAAAAGGCGATTTTGCATTTTTCAATTTGCATTCTGCATTCTGCATTGAGCCTTTGCGCTTAACGTCTTGTATTCACGAAGTCACCGAAGACGATTTCCCGAAGGGTAAAATAGCCTTATGGCAATTGCAAAATGAAGATTGCAAAGTGCAAAAGTCAAATTTATTTCTGTCTACATTTTGAATACAAAAGCCAAATCTGACAAAAGGCGATTTTGCATTTTTCAATTTGCATTCTGCATTCTGCATTGAGCCTTTGCGCTTAACGTCTTGTATTCACGAAGTCGCCGATGGCGATTTCCCGAAGGGCAAGATAGCCTTACGGCAATTGCAAAATGAAGATTGCAAAATGCAAAAGTCAAATTTATTTCTGTCTACATTTTGAATACAAAAGCCAAATCTGATAAAAGACGATTTTGCATTTTTCAATTTGCATTCTGCATTGAGCCTTTGCGCTTAATTTTAACATATTTCCAGTTATCCTTTCCAAAACTTAAACAGATACCATTCTAAAAATATTCACCATGAGATGAACAAAACATATTAATACCAAGCTAAGGCTAATTGTGAATCCACATATAAAAACATGTTCTTCCAGAGGGAAGAAACTTCATAATACGAAAATCAGGTTATGCACTGATATTCTTATTTCTTCCTTTTCCATTTCCTCTATTCAATAATATTTGAATTTCTCTTTGTTTCTTGATTTTATCTTTTCTCTAGCAGAATTATCGGAGAAAAAAATAGCAAAAAATAAAGGTTAATAAATTTGGTTTTAACCTAATATTCGATTATTCTAAACAAAGTTTCAATTTTTAATCTCGATTATAACCTTTGCTTTCTTAAGCCCTTCTGATTCAGCTACTACTTTTATCCTTCCTGGAATTCCTTTTTTTGATTTAACAATACACAATACCAGCCCATTAAATGCTTTCCTGCTTTTAGATGGAAAAGGCGTAAAATCAGTCGGATCACCATTAGCAGTTGCCACTATTTCGCCAGGTCCTTCTATATGAAAATTGACTTTATTATTGGCATCAGGCACAGTATAACCTTCCTCATCAGCAATCCTTACAGTTATGAAGGCCAGGTCCTTTCCATCAGCTTTGATTTTATTCCTGTCTGCTTTAGCAATCAGTCGATATGGTTCTCCTGTTGTTCTTACAATATCCTCAGCCCATTTTCTGCCATCTTTATAAGTAACAACCTTCAATTCACCAGGTTCATATCTAACACTATCCCATCTCAATCTATATTCGAAGCGACCTTTCTTTTTTCTTCCAAGTGATTTACCATTAAGAAAAAGTTCAGCTTCATCGCCGGAAGTAAAAACATGAACAGGTGTGATTTTACCTATTCTATCGGGCCAATTCCAGTGTGGCAGTATATGAGCCATTGGATAATCTGGGCGCCACTTTGATTGATACAGATAAAACCTATCCTTCTTAAAACCAGCTAAGTCTATTATTCCAAAATAAGAACTCCGCGATTCATAATATGGGGTTGGCTCTCCTAAATAATCCCATCCTGACCATACAAATTGTCCTGCTACAAAAGGATGCCTATCAATTGATGCAAACACTTTATCGGGAGATGCACCAAAATCAGCAGCATAAAGCTCGTAGGCATTTACATGACGAATTTTTGAATCACCACCACGACCGTCCCTAACAAAATCGCTGACTTTATTTGTTACGGGGAAAAGATAAACACTGCGACTGCTCAATGAAGCAGCTGTCTCAGTACTTAGAATGACTTTTTCCGGGAATTGTTTATGAAACGGTTCGTATTGAGGAGGCGTACGAATTTTATCAGTTCCCTCAAATTCAGGATCCTGTCGAATACCCTCCCCCTGATAATTTAGACCTATAACATCCATGACAGCTGGCAGAGGCACATAAGGCTTTGCCCAGTTCATGGCACAGGTAACAGGTCGGCTAGGGTCTTCTTCCTTAACAATTCTATAAAGCCTTTTCGCAATCTCTACCCCACTCTCACCAGTATACTGCTCGCCCACCTCATTACCAATACTCCATATAATTACAGATGGATGATTCCTATCCCTTCGTATGAATGCCCTTAAATCCTGCTCGTACCACTCGGGAAAAATAAGGTGAAAATCATACGTGGTTTTCCCTATCTCCCAGCAGTCGAATATCTCATCTATTACAAGAAACCCCAGCCTGTCTGTCAGCTCCAATAGTTCAGGTGCAGGAGGGTTATGTGCTGTCCGTATAGCATTACAACCCATTTCCCTTAAAATTTCTAATTGCCTCTCAGCAGCGCGCAAATTAAAAGCTGTCCCTAATGGCCCAAGGTCATGATGTAGATTTACACCTTTAATTTTAACCAATTCTCCATTTACAAAAATACCAGAATCAGGATCAAATCGAATATGCCTGATACCAAATGGTGTCTCAAATTTATCTATAATCTTACTACCTTCCCATAATGTAGTTACCGCTATATACTGATGAGGATATTGTTCTGGTGGTGGACCCCAGAGTTTTGGTTTCTCGACAATAGTTGAAGACTCTATTTTTTCTCTGCTACCCGGTAATATTTTCATTTCTATTGGTTTAAATGACGCTACCTTCTCTCTTACTATCTTTCTTAAAGGATCGAAGTAATGAATATCTGTTTTTACATAAACATCTGCTTCTCTATTCGAATCGTTTTGAATGCAAACTTCAATCCTGACATTGGCAAAATCTCTGGAAACTTCAGGAGTAACTACAAATGTACCCCAATGTGATACATGTACAGGATTTGTTTTAGTTAACCAGACGTTTCTATATATTCCACCTCCTGGATACCATCTTGATGAATTAGGTGGATTATCCAGCCGTATTGCAATCAGATTTTCATCTCCCCATTTTATATATTTTGTAATATCCAGATACCATGATGCATATCCATAGGGCCATCCACCAGCAACATTTCCATTTACCCATACTATTGTATATGACATCGCCCCATCTATTTCCAAGAAAATACATTTCCCGGAGTCTGATTCAGGAATAAATATCTTCTTCCGATACCACCCAACTCCCGGGCTGGGTAACCTTCCCATACTTCCACCTACCTCAGGATTGGGACCTGTAAAAAATGGACCATTTATAGCCCAATCGTGTGGAAGGTCAACTATTTCCCAATTTGAATCATCATAGTCAAGTAGAACAAAGGGGAAATTACTACTAGGATTATCTTTCGGTCTTTTATAATGCCTCGACGAATCTTTTATAAATTCATTCCCTGTAGGCGTAACCCAGGGCTTTAAAATAAATTGAAAAGAATTAAAGTTTTTAAATCCAGCCAGCTTAGCAACATCTATTTCGTCTTTTTTACTTTTATACATAAATTGGAATAAATCATAAACCAGAGAATCCGCCTTCTCTCTTGAGGGATATTTAAAAAATCGCCAATCATCATTTATTGATATGCGTTTCCTTACATTATAATAAATAACTTTCTTACCACATTCATAAAAAATATTTACGTATATTATAAGAATAAAAATGATAAGGGAACATCCAACAAAGTTAACATTTAATCTGCCATTCATAAAAATCTCCTTAATTTTCAATAATAAGAATATACTAAATATACTTTTAAAAATCATACGTTTCAAGAGCCGCTATTAATAAAGGCAGTAAATCGATTATACTTTATAAAATTCTTTAAAATAGAAATATGTGATAGATAGAACTACCCTATAAAATCAATAGCATCAGTACAAAGTTTGTGATTTAAATAGGTATATAATTTTAATGTTTATCAACCACAGCTTTTGAACTTGTATAGACCTTTGCTTTTACTCATAATTCTTCAAGAGACTACTAGTAGTTGTTGTGAATACGAATCTCTAACATTTTTTTTAACAAATTTTTGTCGTCTATTATTAATATGCAGCTAATACGATGCATTCTTCCCCATCACCATTTATCATATCACTTAAGTTACCTAAGATTCTGCGCCATATTAAACTACGCGTCTGTGGACAAGAAGTGGTGATTGATAGCAAGGCATACAAACTACAATTATTCGGTATAATTCCCAAACCCATAAGTATAAAAATCATACTAGGCCAATTGTTCTGCCATCTGGCATAACTTTTATTCGAACTGCCACCGGTTCTTTAGGCAACCCTGGCATAGTCAATATGTTTCCTGCAATAGCAACAATAAAACCTGCTCCCGCTGCAATTCTCAATTCATTAATATTAATTTTAAACTTTCTCGGTCTACCTAATAGTTTTGGATTATCTGATAATGACTTATGAGTTTTCGCTATACAGATTGGAAGATTAGAAAAACCATGTCTATTGATTAATTCTATATCTGTTTCCGCAGATCTATCAAAATCCACACCTATAGCACCATAGATCTTTTTAGCTATTCTCTCTATTTTATGCTCAATTGACATATCAAGTGGATATAAATAGGTAAACTTATAATTTTTATTTTCTTCAATACTTTTTAAAACCGCTTTTGCTAAATCAACAGCCCCTTTCCCACCTTCTTGGTAATGGTTTGTTACTACTGATCTAACACCTTCATTTTCACAAAATTCAATTATTTTATCAATATCCTTTCCCGTATCTTCTTTAAAACGATTAATTGCTACAACAGGATTAAGACCAAAAAATCTTATATTTTCGATATGCTTGGCGAGATTTCCAAGCCCTCCATCCTCAGTAAATCCACCATGATGCTTTATTGCCCTGACCGTTGTGACAATCACAACAGCATCAGGTTTGAGATTTGCAATCCTGCACTTAATATGAAAAAATTTTTCTCCTCCAAGATCTGTACCAAATCCTGCTTCTGTCACTACATAATCCGTTAACTTCAAAGCCATTCTGGTAGCAATAATACTATTTGTACCCTGAGCTATATTTGCAAATGGACCTCCATGTACAAAAGCAGGTGTTCCTTCCATAGTCTGCACAAGATTTGGGTGAATCGCATCTCTCAGCAGAACCTGCATCGCACCCTCAGCTCTAATATCTCTTACATAGACAGGTTCACCTTTATACGTAAAAGCAACTAGAGCATTAGAAAGTCTTCTTCCAAGGTCCTCAAAGTCACTTGCAAGACACAGCATAGCCATAACCTCAGAAGCCGGAGTGATAACAAAACCATCAGGTCTTGGGATTCCATGACGTACACCGCCTAAACCAACAAGAATCTCTCTTAATGCCCTGTCATTAAGATCAATAACTCTTTTCCAGATAATTCTCCGCGGATCGATACCAAGTTCATTTCCATGATAAAGATGATTATCTATCAACGCAGCAAGGAGATTATTTGCTTTACTTACTGAATACATATCTCCAACAAAATGTAGGTTTATGTCTTCTGATGGGACAATCTGTGATTTGCCAGCACCTGTACCACCACCTTTAATTCCAAAGTATGGACCAAGTGAGGGTTCCCTCAGACATATGCTGGATTTGTAACCAAGACATCTCAGCGCATCACCAAGACCTATGGTAGTAGTGGTCTTTCCCTCACCTTTTGGAGTGGGTGTCATTGCAGTAACAAGTATGAGTTTACCGTCCTTTTTCTTTTCATTTAATTTCAAGTGTTCAATAGGAATTTTAGCAATGTAATGTCCATGAGGGAAAACATCATCAAAACTTAAACCTAATTCTCTAACCACCTCTCTAATTTTCCTTTTAGGTAAATTATTTGTATTATTCATCTAACGATCTCCCAGACAATAAATCATATAGTTATCATAAATTCGATCGAAATTAAAAATTTTGGTAAACAACAAGTAAAACATCTTTTGATATTTAAATAATTTAATTTGTTACGCATTCTATTATTATTTTTTCATCGTATTCGAATAATTTTTATATAAAAAAATAAAAACAAACTGTTTTTGTACAATTCCTGTTAAAAATACAAAAAAATACTTGTATAATTGAAAATTATTACTTATTATTCATATAGTATTAATAGGATTTGAAAAATGATCAAAATTACAACAAAAATTAGATATGCAATCAGACTACTTATTTTTTTAGCTCAGCGTAAGGGAAAAGTGGTGTTTCTAAAAGATGTTTCGGAAAAGGAAAATATAAGTTTTAAATACCTTGAGCAAATTATACCATACCTTAAAAATAGTGGACTCATATTGTCTAAAAGGGGCGCCAAAGGTGGCTATATTCTTGCAAAAAAACCATCACAAATAACAATAAAAGAAATAGTCCAGAGCATAGAAGGACCTATTGCTATTGTTGAATGTGTCACATCACCCGAGTATTGTAATCGTAGGAATAATTGTGCTCCAAATAAACTCTGGAAAAAGTTAAACGAACAAATCTCAGATACATTGGAAACCATAACACTAGAAGACTTAGTATCAAATAAAATTTCAATGGAGGTATCATGAAATACATATACATGGACCATGCGGCTACGACACCTACTGACCAAGATGTTTTAAAAGCAATGCTTCCATTTTTTAGCGAAAAATATGGGAATCCATCAAGCCTATATTCTATAGGACAGGAATCACGCACAGCCATAGAAGAAGCACGAGGAAAGGTAGCAAAATTTATAGGTGCAAAACATGATGAAATAGTATTCACAAGTGGTGGCACCGAAAGCAACAATTTCGCATTAATGGGCGTTGCCTGGGCAAATCAGAAAAAAGGTGATCACATTATTACAAGCTCAATCGAACACCATGCTATTATCAATCCATGTAAATTTCTGGAAAAAAGAGGTTTTAAAGTTACATATTTACCCGTAGATAAATATGGTATCATAGATCCTGATGATGTGAAAAAAGCTGTAACAGACAAAACTATTCTGATATCCATCATGCATGCAAATAATGAAATTGGAACCATTGAACCAATCGCCGAAATTGGTAAAATTGCAAAAGAGAAAGAAATTATTTTTCACACTGACGCTGTACAAACAGTGGGTCATATTCCTGTTAATGTTGATAAATTAAATGTAGATTTACTAAGCTTATCAGCTCATAAATTTTATGGACCAAAAGGAGTGGGAGCTCTTTACATAAGGAAGGGCACAAAGATAGTCCCATACCTTTATGGTGGTGATCAGGAAAAAAGAAGAAGAGCATCAACAGAAAACGTTCCTGGAATTGTTGGACTTAAGAGAGCAATAGAACTGGCAGAACAAAATATGGAAGAAGAATCAAAAAGATTAACAAATTTGAGAAATAAATTAATTGAGAAAGTTTTAACTGGAATTGATGAGACAATCCTAAATGGACATCCAACACAAAGACTACCTAATAATACAAACTTCTCCTTTAAATATATTGAGGGAGAATCACTAATATTAAGCCTTGATATGGAGGGAATCGCCTGTAGCACAGGTTCTGCCTGTACATCCAGCATGTTAGAGCCTTCACATGTTCTTCTGGCGATTGGACTACCCCACGAAATAGCTCATGGGAGCTTAAGATTTACTCTTGGCAGATCAAATAATGAAGAACAAATTGATTATGTAGTTGAAAAACTTAAAAAAGTAGTGAATAAATTCAGGAGTATGTCTCCTTTGTATAAGAAAAAGTGAGGTTAAGATGTCAGTATATAGCGAAAAAGTAATGGACCATTTTAGAAATCCTAGAAATGTAGGAGAGATCGAGAATCCCGACGGAGTTGGTAAAGTAGGTAATCCGGTTTGTGGTGATATAATGGAATTATACATCAAAGTTAAAGATGAAAAGATAGTTGATGCAAAATTCAAAACCTTTGGATGCGGAGCTGCTATTGCCACAAGTTCCATGTTAACGGAAATGGTAAAAGGAAAAACTATTGAGGAAGCATTGAAAATAACCAATAAAGCAGTGGCGGAAGCACTTGATGGTTTGCCACCAATTAAGATGCATTGTTCGGTACTTGCGGAGGAAGCCCTAAAGAGTGCCATTAAGGACTATTATAAGAAGAAGGAAAAGGTAAAATGAAAGATAAAGATATTTTTATTGACCCTGTTTGCAATATGAAGGTCACACCAATGACATCCTCGGGAATGGCTATAGTTAATGGAGAAAAATTTTATTTCTGTTCAACCCATTGCTTACATACCTTTCAGAAAAATCCAGATAGGTTCATACACCAGAAAACAAAGAATACTTCTTCATGCTCACACTGCAATCCCGAAACCTCTTCAAAAGAATCATCAAAATCGAAAAATGTTGGAAAAATTAGAACCGGAATATATACATGCCCCATGCATCCAAATGTTTTAGAAAAAAGTCCAGGAGTATGCCACTACTGTGGAATGTCACTTGAACCTAGATATATCGAAGAAGAATTGGATAGTGAGCCTTCAGACGAATATATCGATATAAGAAAAAGAATGATTGTTAGCTTAATATTTACTATTCCACTCCTTGCTCTTGTAATGCTTGATATGTTCTTTAAAGTTTCAATAATACCTGATAGGATATCACCTATTATAGAGTTAATACTTACAACTCCTGTTGTTCTCTTTGGCGGCTGGATTTTTTTCAAAAGAGGATATTATTCTATCATAAATAAAAGTCCTAATATGTTTACTCTAATTTCTATTGGGACAGGTGTTGCTTTTCTATATAGTCTGATAGCCACAATGCTTCCCGGAATATTCCCCGAATCTTTAAGAACAGATTCCGGAACGCTCCCCGTGTATTTTGAATCAGCAGCATCTATCATTACATTAATATTAATCGGACAACTAATAGAAATAAAAGCAAGGGATAAAACAGGTAATGCAATACGAGAATTAATAAAGCTATACCCCAAAAAAGCACACATTGTAATAGAAGGGAAAGAAAAAGAAGTTGATCTTGAGGAGGTAAAAGAAAATGATATTTTAAAAGTATATCCCGGCGAAAAAATACCTGTTGATGGCATTATTTTAGAAGGAAACACTTCTATTGATGAATCCATGATTACAGGCGAGCCAATACCTGTGGCTAAAACTCCAGGAAACCAAGTAATCAGTGGGACAATTAATATTGATGGAAATATCCTGATCAGGGCTTTAAAAGTTGGCAAAAATACCGTGCTATCGCAAATTATAGAACTGGTAAATAAGGCTCAAAGAAGTCGACCACCAATTCAAAAGCTTGCGGATAAAATCTCATATTACTTCGTTCCCATTGTGGTAATTATTGCTATAATCACTTTTATTACCTGGCTTATTTTTGGACCACGTCCCACTCTTGCATATGCCATTGTGAGCTCTGTATCCGTTTTGATTATTGCTTGCCCCTGCGCTCTGGGTCTGGCAACTCCTATGTCAATAGTTGTCGGAGTTGGTAGAGGTACAAGATCAGGAATACTGTTTAGAAACGTGGATATTATTGAGAAAGCGAAAGATGCTGATATTCTGATTCTGGACAAAACGGGAACGATCACAACAGGAAAACCTATTATAAAAGATATTATCCTATATGATGTCATCAGTGACAATGATTTGCTCAAAATAGCAGCAAGTCTTGAGCAATACAGTGAACACCCGGTTGCTAAAGCAGTTATCAAATACGCAAGAGAAAAGAATATACAAACGATAAAGAGTACAAATTTCAAGATAACCCCGGGTATAGGTATTGTGGGAGAAATTGAAGATAAAAAAATTGAAATTGGAAGCCACAAAATTTTAACTGAGGAGGAAAAGAAGAGGGTTAATCACTATGAGTCTTCGATTTTTGTTAAAATAAATAAAAAATTATCGGGGGCGCTAATATTTGAGGATAGTCCCAAAAAAGAGTCCATTGAGGCTATTGATGGATTAAAGAAAAAAGGAATAAAAATAGTAATGGTCACTGGAGACAAGAAAGAAACAGCAGAAAAGCTTGCTACACAACTTGGAATTGATAATATTTATTCAGAAGTCTTACCTGAGAATAAACTGAATATCGTAAAGGAGTATCAAAATAGAGGATTTGTTGTAGCAATGGCTGGTGATGGGATAAACGATGCCCCTGCCTTGATGCAAGCTGATATAGGTATCGCCATGGGTACCGGAACAGATATAGCAATGGAGAGCGCCGATATTATTCTGGTCAAAGGAGATTTATCAGGTATAGAAAAAGCAATTAAATTAAGCAAAATTACGCTTAAAAATATAAAGCAAAATCTCTTCTGGGCTTTCTTTTATAACACTTTGGGAATTCCAATAGCAGCTGGTCTACTTTATCCATTTTTTGGAATTTTATTATCCCCAATTATAGCCGCCGCAGCAATGACCTTCAGCGATGTCTCGATTATCTTCAATGCTCTTAGAATAAACAGAGTTAGAATATAGAAAGGAGAATAATGTATGCACTTGTGGAATTTTGGATGTAGTGGCGGATGGTTGGGATATTTATTATGGTTTATTATCTTATTTCTCGCTGTATTTTTTCTACTCAGATTACTTGGAACTTTATCCTGCCCATTCACTTCTGTTAACGAATCTCCTCTAGATGTTTTAAAGAGCAGATATGCCAGAGGTGAAATTACAAAAGAAGAATTTGAAAGAATGAAAAAGGATATAGAATAAATTAACTTTTAATCGCAAGTAGCAATTTATAGTAAGTAAAATTGCAATCTACTCTTTAAGAATAAATGAAACACTGGTTGCAATTTCAACTTCTTACTCAACACACTTCTTTTATATCAGAATGTTCATTTTCGCTTGAACTAATGGAAAGAATAAAGTAGAATTTTTCATTTTACTTGCAAAGATTGAAGCATTGGCATATCACATTAACTCTTATTTGATTAGTTTCAATGAAATAAAAATTTTTTAACTAAACTCTATAAAAATATTCTTTCATACTGCTACTACTACTCGGAGATTTACTTTCCCCCTTATATCCCATCCCAATCATGCATAATACTGCAATACCCGGATCATCTATACCTATAACTTCTTTTACGACATCTTCCGACTTTCTCCCCTGTTTATCAAATCTATTTCTTATCTGTACCCACGTTGCACCAAGGTTAAAATCCTCAGCAGCGAGAAGCGTATAAGTCGCTGCAATTGAGGCGTCCTCAATCCAGACATCACTTTTTGTTGTATCAGCACAAATTATAAACACAAGGGTTGCGGAGGCAAGAAACTCAGATCCATGTGCTTTTGCTTTTGAAAGAGCTATAATTCTCTCTGGTTCAGTTGTATAATATACCCGTACAGGGTAGATACTTCTTGAAGAAGGTACAAGCGATACATATTCGATTAATTTTTGGATAATATCTTCCTCAACAGGCTTTTGATCAAATTTCCTGATACTTCTCCTTCTTTTAATAATATCATAAAATTCCATAAATCTACCCCTTTTATTTTTTCCTTAGAAAGTTAAAAAAATCCTTGCATTAAAGAAAAGGCATAATTAGATTACTATAGTATTTTGATTAATTTAGTAGTATTTATATGAGGTTAACCACAAGGTCAAGATTTGGATTAAGATTTATGCTGGAATTGGCTTTAAACCACAACAAAGGAGTAATGGATATAAAGGATATCGCCCGTAAAGAATATATATCTGAGAAATATCTGGGCCAGCTAGTAATAATTTTAAAATCCGCTGGGCTTGTATCATCTATAAGAGGAATGCACGGCGGATATGTCCTAAGTAAAGACCCATCTGAGATAAAACTAATAGATATAATTGGACACCTTGAAGGCAGCCTTGAAATAGTACCGTGCACAGAAAACCCATCCGCCTGCGATAGAGCTTCCGTCTGTGCCACCAGAGAAGTATGGACAAAGATAAGAAATTCAATTAATAATATCTTGAGTTCAATAACACTAGCTGATCTAGTCAAAATTTATAAAGAAAAGCAGGAAGCAAACTTATTGTATAATATATAGGACAAATATGTTGGGGATGTAAACAGAAAATTTTTAAAAATAAGTTTGGAATTCAATAAAGCGAAGTTTATCAGATACTTAATCTATCCTCGACAAAAAATATAAAGGAGGCACCATGAAAATAGCGGAAAATGTAACACAATTGGTAGGTAATACGCCTTTAGTGAAATTAAAAAAAATAAGCCATGGATTAAAAACTACTATTATTGGTAAACTTGAATTTTATAATCCATGTTCTAGTGTCAAGGATCGTATTGGTGTAGCAATGATTGAGGCTGCAGAAAGGGAAGGGAAAATTAGTAAAGATACAATCATTATAGAACCAACCAGTGGGAATACCGGGATAGCTCTTGCATTTGTATGTGCACAACGTGGTTATAAGCTTATATTAACTATGCCTGAAAATATGTCCATCGAGCGAAGAAGCCTTCTTGCCACATTCGGAGCTGAAATTGTCCTGACACCGGCAGAAAAAGGAATGAGAGGAGCGGTAGAAAAAGCCGAAGAACTTTTAAACAAATATCCAAATTCCTTTATGCCCCAACAGTTCAAGAATCCTGCTAATCCAGAAATCCACAGGGAAACAACAGCTGAAGAAATCTGGAAAGACACCGAAGGAAAAATTGATATATTCGTAGCTGGCATCGGGACTGGCGGCACAATAACCGGTGCTGGAGAGGTATTGAAATCAAGGAAGCCTAATATAGAAATAATCGGCGTAGAACCCAAAAGATCACCTGTACTGTCTGGAGGAGAGCCTGGCCCTCATAGAATACAAGGCATTGGAGCAGGATTTATTCCAGAAGTTCTTAATAAAGATTTACTCGATGAAGTAATTCAGGTAGATGACGAAGATGCTATTGATACAGCGAAAAGACTGGCAAAAGAAGAGGGAATTCTTGCAGGTATTTCATCGGGTGCTGCAGTATGGGCAGGTATACAAGTAGCTTCACGAGAAGAAAACAAAGATAAACTTATCGTAGTCGTATTGCCAGATACAGGAGAAAGATATCTTAGTGTCTGGCTAAGTACGTAAACTAAATAGAAGGAGGAGGAGCAGCAATGGCAAAATCAATTCAAGAGATCAACGAAAAAATTAAGAAAAGGAAAGCTGTCGTAGTAACAGCTGAAGAAATGATTGAGATTGTGAGGGAAAAAGGTGAATCACAGGCAGCAAAAGAAGTAGATGTAGTTACTACGGGAACCTTCGGACCCATGTGCTCCTCCGGGGCTTACATAAATATTGGACATTCCAAACCAAAAATAAAAATTGGAGGTGGAAAAGTATACCTAAACAGTGTAGAAACATATCCGGGATTCGCAGCTGTAGATATCTACATAGGTGCTACAGCTCTTCCGCCTGATGATCCAAGAAATAAAATATATCCTGGAGAATTCAGATACGGAGGAGGACACGTTATTGAGGATTTTGTCTCCGGAAAGGATATCGTATTAACAGCTAACGCATATGGTACTGATTGCTATCCACGCAAAGAATTAAAAACTTACATCAACATCAAAGATGTAAACGAAGCAGTACTATTTAATCCCAGAAATGCCTACCAGAATTACAATGTAGCTGTGAACTTAAGCGATAAAATAATATATACCTACATGGGCACATTAAAACCAAGACTTGGCAATGCAAACTACTGCAGTGCTGGTCAACTCTCACCACTTTTAAAAGACCCCCATTATAAAACAATTGGCATTGGGACAAGAATATTCCTTGGAGGTGGTGTAGGTTACGTTGCCTGGTGGGGTACACAGCATAATCCTGGTGTAAAAAGAGCAGTTAACGGTACACCTTTATCACCAGCTGGCACCCTTGCCGTCATCGGTGATCTTAAACAAATGAGCTCTAACTGGTTAAAAGGAACAAGCATGCTCGGTTATGGAGTTACGCTAACTGTAGGTATTGGCATCCCGATACCAGTCTTAAATGAGGAGATTGCATACTACACTGCTATAAAAGATGAGGATATATACACTCAGATCGTAGATTATAGCAAAGCATATCCCGAAGGCATCCCTGAAATAATTGGCTCAGTAAACTACGCTCAGTTGCGAAGTGGAAAAATAAAAATAGACGGAAAAGAAGTTCCAACAGGCGCTTTGTCAAGTTATGCAAAGGCAAGGGAAATAGCAACAATTCTAAAAGATTGGATTCAATCAGGGAAATTCCTTTTAACGGAATATGTTGAAAAATTGCCATCGTCAGATTCAGAATACAAATTTAAACCACTGAACCTTAGAGAAATATAGGGAGGTAAAAATGGCAACAAGAAAAATTGTACTTCATTTTCCACCTTCCATTGTGAACAAACCATTAATATATAAATTGACCAAAGAATATGATATTGAATTCAATATTCTCAAAGCTTCAATATCGCCGGAAGAGGAAGGTCTATTGGTTCTGGAATTAAATGGAGAAACAACTAAACTGAACAACGCTATTAAATTTTTAGAAAAGGAAAATATAAAAATACAGTCCCTTGATCAGGATATAATTCATAATCTTGAAAAATGTACTCACTGTGGATTATGCGTTCCCATTTGTCCAACCTTCGCATTTGAGAAAAACCCTGTCACCCACGAGATAAACTTCATAAAAGAGAAATGTATAGCATGTGAATTTTGTGTAAAAGTTTGTCCTTATGATGCATTAACTGTAAATTTCGCAGTATGAAAAGGATTTTTCAAACTCTCAAAGAAGACATACAGAATGTATTTAAAAAAGACCCGGCAGCAAGAAGCATCCTGGAGGTTCTTTTTACATATCCAGGTTTACACGCAATCTGGTTGCATAGAATAGCTCATTTCATGTGGAAAAACAAATTCTATTTTATTGCAAGACTTATCTCTCATATTAACAGGTTCCTTACAAATATAGAAATACACCCCGGTGCCAGGATTGGTCGTAGATTTTTCATAGACCATGGTGCCGGGGTAGTTATTGGTGAAACCACCGAAATAGGGAATGATGTTCTATTATATCAGGGAGTAGTATTGGGAGGAACAAGCTTAGAGAAGAAAAAACGACATCCAACCATTGGCAATAACGTATTGATAGGTGCAGGTGCGATAGTACTGGGTCCGATAAAAATAGGTGATAATGCCAGAATTGGTGCTGGCTCTGTTGTAATTAAAGATGTGCCACCAGGAGCTACTGCAATTGGTGTCCCTGCAAGAATAGGTCTTGGTTTTACTAAAAAAGAAATTGAAGCATTAGAACACGGCAAACTCCCTGATCCTATTGCTGACGCGGTAAAGTTTCTAGCTACAGAAATAGAAAAATTGGAAAAAAGACTCGAAAAAGTTGAAAAACTTGAAGGGATAAAAACACAGATTGACGAATATTTCGAATATAAGAAAAAAGAAATATTTAAATCGTTTCTAATTAACGAAGAATTTAATGACGGGGCTGGTATTTAATAAAATTATCATCTCAAGACTATGCATGACAAAAAAGTCTTAATCGCTATGAGCGGGGGTGTTGATTCTTCTGTATCTGCCCTTCTGCTAAAAAAGGCAGGGTACACTATTCGTGGAATTACAATGTGTCTTGGAGTCACATATGAAGATAGAAGAAAATGTTGTAGCCGTGAATCAATCAATGATGCAAAAAGAATCTGTGCTCAGTTGGGAATTGAACATCATTTAATAGACTTCTCAAAAGAATTAGAACAATATGTCATAAAGGATTTTATTGAAAAATATAAAAATGGCATGACGCCCAATCCTTGCGTTGAGTGTAATAGAATCCTAAAATTCGAAAAATTAATAAAGATAGCAAAGGCTTCAGGATTTGACTACATTGCTACCGGTCATTATGCAAAAATAGCTAACCAGAATGGCTCATTATTCTTAGCTAAAGCCAAGGATAAAAAAAAGGACCAATCATATTTCCTATATTCAATAAAAAGAGAATATTTAAAAGATATTATCTTCCCACTTTCTGATCTAACAAAGGAGGAAGTTAGGAAAATAGCCAAAGAGGAAAATCTTCATGTTAACGACAAAGAACAAAGTCAGGATATCTGTTTTATAAAAAATGATTACAGAGAATTTTTGAAAAACTACATGGAAGAAAAAGAGGGGTTTTTCATAGACAAGGAAGGTAATATTCTCGGAAAACACAAAGGTATTCACAACTATACAATTGGTCAAAGACATGGCTTGGGACTGGGCTACCACAAAACTCTGTATGTAATAAGAATTATTTCTGATAAAAATTTAATCGTTCTGGGAGATGAAAAAGATCTATATTCCAGTAAACTTGTAGCCGGCAACTTGAATCTTTTTATTGATGACAAAAATTTCACCTGTACCGCAAAAATAAGATATAATCATAAGCCCGCTCATTGTGATGTAAAAATAAAAAATAACCTTGCTTATGTTTCTTTTAAAGAAAAACAGAGAGCAATCACGCCCGGGCAATCAGTTGTATTTTACAAAGATGAACTGGTTCTTGGCGGTGGGATAATACAAGAGGTTTAAGAAATGAACAAACCTATTATTGAAAAAATCAAAAAACTGAAAAAAGAAAGAAATGCGGTAATTCTTGTTCACAACTATCAGCTTCCAGAGGTACAGGATATAGCGGATTATATAGGAGACTCACTGGGGTTAAGTATACAGGCGAGCAAAACTGAGGCTGATGTAATTATATTCTGTGGTGTGTACTTTATGGCTGAGACGGCAAAAATCTTATCCCCTGATAAGATTGTCCTTATACCCGACAAAACAGCAGGTTGCCCGATGGCAGATATGATTACAAAAGAAAAACTTGTAGAGCTAAAAAAAACTAACCCTGATGCGAAAGTTGTAGCTTACGTCAATACTACTGCTGAGGTTAAAACTGAATGTGATATCTGTTGTACTTCATCCAACGCTGAACTAGTTGTTAAAAATTTTACAAAAGATATTGAAAAGTTAATTTTTATTCCTGACAAATATCTTGGTAGCTATATTGCAAATAAACTTGGCAAAGAATTCATTCTATACGATGGCTATTGCCCAAGCCATGTAAAAATAATGGAAGAAGATATAAAAAGAGAAAAAGAAAAGCATCCAGAAGCAAAAATACTTGTACATCCAGAATGCATCTCAGAAGTCATAAAGCTTGCTGATGCTGTACTTTCTACTGATGGCATGGTAAAATATGCAAAAAATTCAAATGCTAAAGAGTTTATAATTGGTACAGAGATTGGAATAATTCACCGGCTGCAAAAAGAAAATCCTGATAAAAAATTTTATCCGGCTTCAAATCTTGCCATCTGCCCAAATATGAAAAAAATAACATTAGAAAAAGTCTACTGGTCACTCGAAGAAATGAAGTACGAGGTTATCCTTAATAAGGAAACTATCGAAAAAGCAAGAAATCCAATTGAAAAAATGATTTCACTTGTAAAATGAAGTATTTATCATTAAAAAATCTGCCAGCACAAAAATTCTTACCATTTTTATTTTTATTTTTTTAATAGTTATAAACCAACTGATTCCTTCACCTGTAATATCTCCCAAATTCGCCGATTAATATAGCCACTTAAAAAATTAATTTTGTACCTAACAAGCTAATCTGCCATCGCATCTCAAATTATACACTCCAGTTAACTATTGGTCTAAAATCAATATCTAAAAAACAACTACACAAACTTGGAAAAATTTTTGTCATAAATCCCATTTATACCTTAAATTAGCCGTTTGATTAATGGTTGAAAATGGGGAATACTACCTCGAAATATAATTGGGATAAAGTTATAGATATAATAAGCAATAGTAGTAATATTTTACTTACTACTCATATTAATCCTGATGGTGATGGACTGGGATGCGAAGCAGCAATGTACTATTTTTTAAAGAAACTTGGCAAATCTCCGGTAATCTATAATTCTTCTCCATTACCCCCTGAGTATGATTTTCTGAATAGAAACGAAATTTTTAACATATATGAAGAATCATTAAAAGATAGTATATTCCGAAATGTTGATTTAATAATGGTTTTTGATATTGGTACCCCGGAAAGACTTGGATGTATTGGTAATCACATTCAAAATTATCCTATACCAACCGTATGTATTGACCATCATCCTAATAAACATGGACATTTTAAAATTGAGGTAGTTGATACCGATGCACCATCGGTCACTTTTATGATTTATGATTTTATAAAGAAAGCAAATCCAGACTTGATGGATTACGCAATAGCAGAAGCGATTTATGTGGGACTTCTAACAGATACTGGTTCTTTCAGATTTGAAAACACTACCATTGAAGCGATGGAAGTAGCAATTGAAATGATGAAGTATGGGGTTAAACCTGGTAAAATGTATAGACTTATATACGAAAATCTTCGACCGATTCAGGCAAAATTACTTGGATATGTCCTTCAGACTTTACATTACGAGCTTGATGGAAAGATTGCATGGTTCTCACTCACCAGAGTCGAAATTGCAAAACAGGGAGCAAAATTAGAGGATGTTGATGGATTCACTGATTTTGTAAGGTCAATAAAAAATGTAGAAGTTTCTGTGATGTTTCTGGAACTGGAAGAAAATAAAATAAAGGTGAATTTCAGATCAAAGGGTAAAATAGTAGTCAATGAAATTGCTCATACTTACAATGGAGGCGGTCACCCATATGCTGCTGGAATGACTCTGCAAATGTCAATGAAAGAAGCAATAGAGCTGGTTCTCAATGAATTAATTAAACTATTTAAAAGATATGGAGAAAACAATGCCTATTAAATCCGACCAATGGATAATAGAAATGTCGAGAGTATATAAAATGATAGAACCATTTGAAGAGAGTCTGATCTCAAAAAATGTCATTTCATACGGGGTATCAAGCTATGGCTACGATGTAAGACTTGCTGATGAATATCGAATACCGAAGACAAATTCAAATAAAATTATCGATCCCAAGGACAAAATATCATTACAATTTGAAGAATATAAAGGTAATTATTGCATTATTCAGCCAAATAGCTTCATTCTTGGAAAAAGTTTAGAATATTTTAGAATACCGAGAAAAATACTTGCACTCTGCTTTGGAAAATCCACCTATGCCCGAACAGGCATTATAATAAATGTGACACCACTTGAACCCGAATGGGAAGGCTATATAACAATTTCAATTTCCAACACCTCACCAAATCCTGTTCGAATTCACTCCTTTGAAGGCATAATACAGGTAATATTTATGGAAGCCGATAAAATCTGTGCTATATCTTACGCTGATAGAAGGGGTAAATACCAGGGGCAAAAAAGTATAATCACCTCAAAAGTGGAATAATTTAATGAAAATAAATGTTGCTAAAGAATCAGGTTTTTGCAGTGGTGTCGCAAGAGCCATAAAGATTGCCAAGGATTCAGTTGAAAAATATGGTAAAATATATATGCTTGGTGATATAGTTCATAATGAGCATGTTATAAGAGAACTCGAATCACTTGGCATTGTTACTGTCGATAGTCTCTCTCAAATTTTTGATAATAAGTATCCAATACTGCTGAGATCCCACGGAACTCAAGTTACTGTCCTCGAGGAAATAAATAGAAGGGGATTTAAAACAATTGATGCAACCTGTCCCCTTGTTAAAAATATTCACAAAAAGGCGGAAGAAATATTAAAAGAAGGTCGAAAACTAATAATAATCGGTGATAAGGGACATGAAGAGGTAGAGGCAATAAAAAGTATTTCTGAAAATGCCATAATAATAAATTCAATTGATGATGTTAGCAAATTACCAAAGATTATCAAGGCGGGTGTTGTAATCCAGTCAACTCAATCAATATCTTTTGTATCCGATATTATAAAGGAGCTAACAAAAATCGTTGAAGACCTGAGAGTCATAAATACAATATGTCAACCAACAAGAAATAGACAGGCACAGGTTATGGAACTAGCAAAAGAAAATGACGTTGTATTAATAGTTGGTTCAAAATCGAGTGCAAATACAAAAAGGCTCTATGAAATATCAAAAAAAATTAACGATAGAACCTACTTTGTAACAAATAAAGACGATATCAAGCTGGAGCTTATTGAAAACGCCGAAAGCATTGGCATTTCATCGGGAGCATCTACCCCGGATTTTATAATTAAGGAGATAGTAAGTAAAATTGAAAATTTTTGATTAAATTATGAAAAATTTTGAGGGTGTGAATCATGGAAAAGGGAGCATGGGAAGTAAAAGTTGGACTAGCTGAGATGTTAAAAGGTGGAGTGATAATGGATGTCACTACACCTGAACAAGCAAGAATCGCTGAAAAAGCGGGAGCGGTAGCCGTAATGGCTTTAGAAAGGATACCCGCTGATATCAGAGCCCACGGTGGTGTAGCAAGAATGTCAAATGTAAAAGTAATAAAGGCAATTCAGGATGCCGTCTCTATACCTGTAATGGCAAAATGCAGAATAGGACATTTTGCCGAAGCGCAGATATTAGAAGCACTTGGTGTTGATTTCATAGATGAGAGTGAAGTACTCACTCCAGCCGATGAAGAAAACCACATCTGGAAACACGATTTCAAAGTACCTTTTGTTTGCGGGTGCCGCGACCTCGGTGAAGCTCTCAGACGTATAGGCGAAGGCGCTGCTATGATAAGAACAAAAGGTGAGGCTGGTACTGGTAATATCGTTGAAGCTGTACGGCATATGAGGAGAGTTCAATCAGAAATAAAACGCCTTACCACTCTCCGCAATGATGAATTGATGGCTGAAGCAAAAAAGCTCGGTGCTCCATTTGAATTGGTAAGAGAAGTGGCAAAAACAGGCAAGCTTCCGGTACCAAATTTTGCTGCTGGTGGCATTGCTACTCCGGCTGATGCAGCTCTGATGATGCAGTTAGGGGCCGAGTCAGTATTTGTCGGCTCCGGTATATTTAAATCTGAAGACCCTGAGAAAAGGGCTAGAGCAATCGTACTAGCGGTGACATACTACAACGATCCACAAAAGCTTGCTGAGGTATCTGCTGAACTTGGTGAGCCGATGAAAGGAATCGAGTTATCAGAAATTCCTGAGGAAGAAAGACTAGCAGTCCGGGGATGGTAAAAGCAGGTTTTACAATTAAAATTGTATGACACAGAAAGAATTAACCGTAGGGATATTAGGATTTCAGGGGGCTTTTAAAAAACACAAACAGGCAATAGAAAGACTAAATCATAAAGCCTTAATAATAAAGTACCCCTCAGAATTAGAAAAGGTTGATGCTCTCATTATACCAGGCGGCGAATCTACAACGATGACAAAAATCTGGGATGAGATGGGTTATTATGCTCTATTAAAGAAATTTGACAAACCAATTTTTGGTACATGTGCTGGATCTATTTTACTGTCAGAAAATCCACACGATGATCGTGTGAAAGCATTAAAGAAAATTCCCGCATCAATCATCAGAAATGCTTACGGTAGGCAGGTAGATTCATTTGTAGATGAGGTCAGGCTACTTTTCGATAACAAACCGTTTAAAGGAATTTTTATCAGAGCTCCAAAAATTGAAAAGATAAAAAATGGTGTTGAAATACTTGGGATTCACAATGATGTTCCTGTTTTTATAAAATTCGATAAATACATAGCAACAACTTTCCATCCAGAATTAACCGATGATTTGAGAATTCATAAATATTTTATTGAAAATATATGTCTAAAAGAAAAGGATTAAAATGCAAATATCCAACGAGGAATATCCTCTATTATCAAAGGTTAATTACCCTGTAGATATAAAAGAATTGTCACTTGAGGAATTAACTAAATTAAGTGCAGAAATTAGAGATTTTATAGTCAAAACAGTTAAAAAAACTGGTGGTCATCTAGCACCAAGTCTCGGAGCAGTTGAACTTGTGCTGGCACTTCACTATGTCTTTGACACCCCACGCGATAAGCTGATTTGGGATGTGGGACATCAAGCATACGCTCACAAAATTATAACTGGACGCAAGGAAAAATTCGACACTTTAAGACAATATAATGGAATCTCAGGATTCCTCAAACCTGAAGAAAGTGAATACGACAATTTTGGCGCAGGTCATGCAAGTACCTCCATCTCAACTGCAGTTGGCTTCGCAATAGCAAGGAATCTAAAAAAAGAAAATTATAAAGTTGTTGCAATAATTGGTGACGGCTCACTTACAGGTGGTCTGGCATACGAGGGGATAAACAACATCTACCGTGTAAAAGGCCAATTCTTAATAGTTCTGAATGATAATGAAATGTCTATTTCAAAAAATGTAGGTTTAATGTCCTACTATCTAACAAAGGTACGAACAAATCCATCCTACATAAAATTCAGGAATGAAGTCTGGAATGCCCTCGGGAAATTACCTAAGGGATCCAATATTCTAAGATTGCTTGGTCGAAAAATCGATGAATCAATAAAAAATTTCCTTGTGCCAGGATTGTTGTTTGAAGAACTCGGCTTAAAATATTACGGACCCATCGATGGTCATGATATCGAACAACTCACAACATCCCTAAATAAAATCAAAAATCTTCCATACCCTGCCTTATTACACGTAATAACAAAAAAGGGGAAAGGATTAACTGATGCTGAAAACGACCCGACTAAATATCACGGCATAGGTCCCATAGAAGTAAAAAGTCCTGAGGAAGTAAAAATAAATAGTGCTGTATCCTTCAGTAGAGCCTTCGGTGAAATTGCCTGTGAAATAGGTGAAAAATTTCCCGATACGGTTTTTATAACAGCGGCAATGTGTGAAGGAACAGGGCTTATCGAATTCTCTAAAAAATTTCCAGATAGGTTTTTTGATGTAGGTATTGCCGAGGAACACGCAGTCACATTTTCAGCAGGTCTTGCTATCAATGGTTTACGTCCTATTGTTGCTATATATTCAACATTTTTGCAGAGGTCTTTTGATCAAATAATCCACGACGTTGCATTGCAAAAGCTACCCGTTATATTCGCAATGGATAGAGCAGGTATTGTAGGTGAAGATGGTCCCACACATCATGGATCCTTCGATATAAGCTATCTGAATATCATCCCTAACATGATTATTGCTGCTCCGGAGGATGGAAATGAACTTCGTAATCTCTTGTACACTGCACTAAATCAAAACACAAAACCTTTCGCTATAAGGTATCCAAGAGATAAGGCTTACAAGTTTGATCATTATAAGGACCCGGAAATAATTGAAATTGGCAAATGGGATCTAATTAAAAAGGGAAAAGATATAGCTATTCTTGCTGTGGGTATAATGACTCATATTGCAGAAAAAGCCTATAAATCTCTTGCAATAGATGGTATAGAGCCAACTGTTGTATATGTTAGATTTATAAAACCTTTTGACGAAGCACTACTGGATGAGATTCTGTCAACTCATTCACACATAATAACTGTTGAAGAAAATGCATTAAAGGGCGGGTTTGGTGTTCATATTATTAAATATGCTAAGGACAAAGGATTCAATAACAAAATAATAAATCTTGGTATCCCTGATAAATTCGTAGGTCAGGGACCCAGAAAGAAGCTTTTAAAAGATTTAGGATTATCTTCGGAAAATTTAGCAGAAATGATAAAATCGATATATAAATAATGGAGAAGAATAAAGGGTACAAATCATGAACGCAATTATTTTACTTCTTCTTGCATTATGCGGTTTTTTTCTATCCTATAAATTTTATGCAACATTTCTACAGGATAAAATTTTTAAACTTGAAACCAATCTTATTACCCCAGCTCATCAAATAAATGATGGACTGGATTACGTCCCCACTAGAAAAAGCATTCTTTTTGGCCACCACTTTGCCACAATAGCAGGATTGGGACCTATACTTGGTCCCGCAATAGGTGTTATCTGGGGATGGCTTCCAGCATTTCTCTGGATAGTGTTTGGATCCATATTTCTTGGTGCAGTTCATGATTTTAGTATCTTAATTGTATCATTAAAGAACAAAGGGCTCTATATTGGAGAGCTTGCTGAAAAATTTATCGGCAAAAGGGTGAAAATAATTTTTCAGGTTCTTGTCTTTTTTATGCTCTCACTCGCAATGGGAGTTTTTGTCCTAATTATTGCTATCCTTTTCAATATGTATAAAGAAGCAGTTATTCCAACTTTGAGCTTGATATTTATAGCTATAATAATTGGCATACTATTCAGAAAATATAATTTAAATCTTATTACTGGCGCATTAATTGGACTTATTTTAATTTCGTTAAGCATAATTCTGGGTGTAAAATATCCAATTGTAAATGTTAGCCAAACTGCATGGATATGTATACTATTATTTTATGCCTACTTTGCCTCTGTTCTCCCTGTGTGGTTACTTTTACAACCCCGAGACTATCTAAATGCATACCTGTTATTTTTTGGATTGATAAGCATGTTTTTAGGAATTTTAATAATAAGACCGGAAATAGTTGCACCAGCTATTAACAATAGAGCTCCAGATTTACCACCACTATTCCCGTTTCTTTTTATTACCATTGCCTGTGGTGCAATAAGTGGATTCCATAACCTGGCATCATCCGGCACGACTGTGAGACAGCTGGATAGAACGAAAGATGCCAAATTAATAGGGTATGGAGGGATGCTTACAGAGGGATTACTTGCTACCCTAGTCTTGATAGCAGTCTCTGCCGGTATTACTAAAGCTAAATGGTTTTCACATTACGAAAGCTGGGCAAAAGCTGGTGGACTACAGCCAAAGCTGGAAGCTTTTATAACTGGTGCATCATCGTTTTTAAGCAAGCTTGGTATTCCAACAAGCATAGGACAGCTATTATTATCAATTATGGTTGTATCATTCGCACTTACTACACTTGACTCAGCAACCAGGCTTTTAAGATATAATGTTGAAGAGTTATCAAGGACAGTAAAATTTAAATATTTACAAAATAGATTTATCTCCACTCTGATAGCTATAGCTGCTATTGGATACTTTGCTTTAATGAAAGCTGGAAATCAGCCTATCGGCCTGATCCTGTGGAAATTATTCGGCTCAACAAACCAATTACTGGCTGCGCTTGGTCTACTGGTCATAACAATGTTCGTCATAAAAAATAAATCAAACCCCGTATATGTTTTTATACCAATGCTTTTTATTCTAACAATGACAATCTGGGCTATAATAGCCCAGCTGATAAATTTCATAGGGGTAGAAAATAAAATCTATTCGTTAATAATTTTATCAATTTTAATCTTATTTTTAACCATATGGCTTCTTATAGAAACAATTATCTCCTATTTGAAGCTTAAAAAAAACTGAGACTTACATCACATTAAGACAAATTTATATAACCTAAATTAAAACGGTAGTAAAAAGGAAGAATTATGAATTTGAAAAAAGGGAAATTAGAAGCGTTTTTGTTAATTCTGACAATATCATTTGTAATTATCTATTTTGGTTGTGCTCCAAAAATACCAAGTAAATCGGACCTTCCAAAATGGACAGTGGGAGTTGAATTACCTCTTTTTAATGAAGTGATAACTGCGGATTCGTTATTTAATGACTCACTAATAGTTAAAGTACCACTTGATGATAAGGGAAATTATCTAATTGCATTCAAAGACACTATTGATATTGATTCTTCGCAAGTCGGGAATCAGCTGGAAATTAATGACATTCATCACGAGTATTCTCAATCTGTAGAGGAAGTCTCTACAGATTCTTCCACAAGCAGAATCGTATCAAAATTTGAAGACACAGGTATAAATCCAGTAACATCGGCGGACTCGACAGAAATAGGAGAAATAACACTTGATGATGTAGCACCTGACTCCACAGCCCCATTTACATTCAGGGAAGTTATGCCTGATGATATTGTCTCAGAACTAGAAAATTTAATCAAAGATGGAGGTGGCTCAACGACGGTAGATAGTATCAAAAGTGCAGATTTAAAGCCTCAATATAAAACCTTTACCTTTGATAATTTTAAGTCAGCAAATTTTATTTCTGGTAATTTAAAAATTGAAATTGTAAATAAAATGATCGTAACCCTCGGAAGTCCTATAAATGTCTCGATAGAAAAAGTAGAAGGTGAAGATACTGTAATTATAGAAAATGTCCAATGGGACGAGGAAATAGACCCTGGTAACTCATCATCGCAGGTAATCGACTTATCAGGTAAAACCCTACCGGGTAATATACTTGTAAAAGTATCAGGTCACTCTGCAGGAACGAAAAATCAATCAATTGATATATCAGAAGACGATCTTGACTCAAGATTCTATGTTGTTATATCTGCAGAGAACCTTGTGGTTTCTAGCGCTGAAGCAAAAGTGCCAGAACAAATTGTAGAAGATAACGGGAATATTCTAATAGATGATCCTGATAATAAAGTACAATCAGCAAAAGTTTACAAAGGAAAATTTAAGATAACAGTATTGAACGATCTATCTCTCGAGGCTAATATAGAAGTACGTGTACCTTCCATACGAACACCTAATGGTGAGGGATGGTCATTTGTTGTAAATGCGACTGGTAAAAATACTACCCAAGAGGTTTATCCTATTGACAATTACGAAATTGTTATAAATGATATAAACAACCAACAGTTAGAGTACGAATATACCGTTAGAACAGTTGACACCGGGGAAGAATTCTGTACAGTAAATATGCATGATAAAGTAAAAGTCAACTTTGATATCTATGGAAGCAATGAAGGTGAAGATATTTCCTTTTCAGAATTCACGGGAATTACGAAAGCACAGGAAATAAGCGATGAAGGTAAAGTTGATGTTTCAAGTAGTGAAGCAGAAATTGTAAAGGCGACTGTCAAAAGTGGATCTATTGTTTTACGAATTGACAATGGAATAAACCTTGATAACAATAACCAACCACACCTTGTGATCAATATACCCCAAATATACGAATCTGAAGGATCAGACCAGTCTTTGACTAGAGAATTTGACATTTCGTCAGGAAAGGAGAAATATGTAATAAACCTTTCAGGAAAAGAAATAAGAATGCAAAGGGATAAACAGTTTATAACTTATACCACTAATATAACTACCCAAAGCAATGTAATATCTTCATATAATCTTATTGATTCAATAATAACCGATATCATCGTGCCCGAATTGACTTTTCAAAAAGTAACCGGATATTTTAATAAAGAACCAATAGAAGACTCTGATAATATAATTCTTGAAGAAGAAACAAAGGTAGATAAGGCATTGATTAAAAGCGGAACACTTCGCTTAAATGTAAAAAACAATATGGGTGTAATTGCCAATGTTAACTTTTTAATAAATGAAATAGTTAAAGATGGCAGAGAATTTAATATTAACTTTGATCTTCCTGCAAGCCCTGATCCCCTTGTTCTCGAGTATCCTTTAAATGGGTATATCATCGATATGGATATGGATAACCAGGTAATCACCTATAACTCTTCCGTAACCTTACCAAGTACAGAACTTATGACACTGGAATTCGGAGAGGATATCGATATCGATGTAGATTTGGGGGATATAAAATTTGAAAGAGTAACAGGCTATCTTGATACTGTAAGAGTAGAGATTGACACAATTGCTCAGGAAATAGGAGCACTGCCAGAGGGGCTGGATGGACTGGAATTTGAAGAAGCGACACTTAAGCTGGTCTTCAATACAAATATCGGTGTCCCTGTAATTCTGGACCTCACTATCGTAGCAGAAAATGATAATGGCGAGAAAGTCACAAAACATGTAAGGCAAGATATAACCGAAAATAATGTCGTAAATATCCCACAAGCTGAGGATTTGTTCAATATCTTCCCGACCAAAATAATAGCTTTCGGTAAATCAGAAGTCGGCGGAAATGGCTCAGTATCTGAAGATCAATACATAGTAGGAAAGCTTGTAATAGAATTGCCATTCTCATTAATAATAAAGGACGGTTCTGTATACGAAGGGGTAGAACCAAGCAGAATAGAAGATGAAATACCAGATGAGATACAGGCTGTAAAATTATTCTATGAATATGAAAATCAGATGTCACTTGGGGCAATTGTTGATGTCTTAGTAGCTGAAGATACATCATATTTTAATAGTGATATTATGAAACCAGAAACTTTAGCTTCAATTTATCTATTCCCTGATACAACATATTTTGATTCCACATTTGTTGATGAAGAAAAGATGGAATCTTTAAGAGATTCTTCTTATATAAAACCCATATTCAGATTCCAGGGAATAAAAGATAAAGATGGAAATCCACTGCCTTCCAGACTAATTGCAACGGACAGCCTTGTGTTGACAATATATAGCAGAATATATGGTGAAATTAACCCGGAAGAGTTAATCAAATAATAGAGAATGAGGCATATTATGAATAAAAAAGCAATAGTAATAATTACACTAATTCTTACAATTTTCCTTTTTTCAAATGGGCAGGTTTACAACAATGCCAAATCTATTTCATTAGCCAATGCATATATGATGGCTGCAACTGGAAGCAATGCTATCTACTGGAACCCGGCACTTCTTGCAAACTATACAAATAATATAACAATGAACTTCGGCATTATCCCGATTGTACCTGTAAATTCTATAAATATTGTAAATAATTCTATAAACGTAAGCTGGCTTAATAGATATTTTTTCTCCGGCCTGTATCTTACTGATGAAATAAAAAATGAAATGTTATCATTTATACCTGGTTCAGGATTAAATCTTGCAGGATTTGCAAACGGGCAGTTAATTGGTATGCAAGTAAAGAATTTTGCTTTTGCAATTAGTCTTGAAGTTGCTGGTTGGGGAAAAATTCCAAAAAATGTATTCGAATTTGTATTTATGGGTAGTAGAATCGGAGATACAATAGAACTGAGTGATGTAGATGCAAATGCTTACGGATTTATCAGTCTTGATATGGGATATGGAAAAAGGTTAAAAAATGATCTGATAGAAAAAATATTTGAATCTTTTTCTATTGGCTTATCTGGTAGACTAATTTTGGGAATTGCACATGCACGCCCTGACTATGTGAGTGGTTCTCTTACCTTTTTAAAAGAAGGAATTCAAGCAAACGCTGACACAAGGGTAAAAATTGGACTTGGTGGCCTGGGTTTTTCTATCGGAGCAGGTATGGCAGGTAAGATCAATGACAAAATTGAAGTTGGACTTTCCTTTAATAATATAATATCTAACATTAGCTGGGGACTTTTAAAATCCTATGAAAAACTGATCATTTATGATAAACTAATTGAACCTGATGAAATGTTTGACGAAGATATTGATTCATTATTACAGCTAGGGGTTGTCATTGATACATTAATTGAAGACGGAGAAAAATTTAACTCACAATTAATACCCTATATAATTCTTGGTGGTAAGTTCAAACCAAATGAATTCATGACAACATATTTTAACCTTATACAGCCAATAGGCGAAAACTTAATTAATTCCTCATCACCCGTGATCTCATCAGGAATAGAGATAAACTCATTAGGTTTCTTCCCAATAAGGTTTGGACTTGCAATAGGCGGTGGATATGGAATACAATGGGGTAGTGGATTTAGCCTGCAGAGAAATAGATACTCCTTCGACTTCGGCTTTTATCAAAACGCCGGATTTTTCAACCACGCAAAAGGCTTTGTAATAGCCTTTGGACATGAATTTAGGTTTTAGCCTTAAATATATTTAAAAAATAACCGAATATCATAAATAAAATTTAAGAAGTAGCAATAAACTTTAATTTCATAGATAACTTTTGTATAAATTATAACTAGTAATAATTGTTATAATGAAAAAGGAAATTTATCTTAATAACAAAAATATAGAAAAGAAGGCAGAAAAATTTTTATTGTTAAGAAATAAATTCAAAAAAAGAGAAATTGAATTACTTCCTTATAGAACAGGCATATTAGTTATCGATATGCAAAAATATTTTACAGACACTTCATCACATGCCTACATTCCAAGTGTACCTCCAGTTATTAGACGAATAAAATCACTTATAAATATAGCAGAACAAACAAGCATGAAAATTATTTTTACAAAACATATTGATAAGGATAATTCATCTCCGATGACACGTTGGTGGGAGAAGTCCATAAAACCTAATAATCAGTACAGTCAATTAACACCTGGATTAGTTGATAGCATCGAAAATTTTGTGTTAATAGAAAAAGACCAATATGACGCCTTTTTCAATACAAACCTCGAGGATTTACTAAAAAACAACAATATAACTACTGTAATCATAACAGGAGTACTCACTCACCTTTGTTGTGAAACCACTGCAAGGTCAGCTTTTATCAGAGGATTTAATGTTTTATTCCCTGTAGATTGTACAGCCACCTATAATGAACAATTTCATAAAGCCGCACTTTTAAATCTTGCACATGGATTTGCAATATTAACGTCAGCAAAAGAAATATATGGAAAACTTTCACATTAGTATAATTGGAGCCGGTCCAGCCGGTATGTTTTGCGCAATTCAGTTAAAAAAATATGGATACGATCCAGTTATATTTGAAAAAGATAAAATTGGGGGGCTGTCGAGAGAAGCCTACTTTATTAATAATATACCAGGATTCCCGAATGGTATTAATGGGATACATTTTGCAAATCTATTACAAAAGCATCTCGAAAAATTTAATATTAAATTTATTAATTCGAAGATTGAGAAAGTGATATACGAAAACAATCAATTTATCCTAACAACCCTATTTGGTAACTATTCGTGTAATATACTTATTGTCGCATCAGGTACAAAACCAAAACCTTCAAATACAAAAATTAGTGAAAAACTAAAATCAAAAGTTTTTTATAGCCTGGATAACCTTAGAGACTATAAGGCTAAATGCATAGCAATAATTGGTTCAGGTGATATAGCCTTTGATTATGCACTCAGCTTATCCAACAAAAATAAAGTAATAATCTTAAATCGATCAAGCAAACCAAAAGCGATACCAGCCCTCATTGAGGAAGCAGAGAAAAAACATAATATAAAATTACTAAATGAGACTGAGCTAGTAAAGGTAGAAGAATATAGAGACAGATTGTTACTAACCTTAAATAATCTAAAAGAAATAGTAGTTGATCACATTCTTTTTGCAATTGGAAGAGAGCCCGAGCTTGATTTTATTGATAAAAAAATCATTAAGAAGCACAATGTTTTAAATATGAGCGGGAAATTATATATCATAGGGGACGCAAAAAACGGAATTTATAGACAAATAACGATAGCAGCAGGAGGGGGAATAAGATGTGCAATGGAAATCCACAATCGGTTAAAACAAACATAAATATGAGAATAATTTCAACAACAGGTAGAGAAGATCTTGCTACTGTTTATACCGCTACAATTAATGGAAAATACGTGGAATTCGTTGAATCTTTACAGCCACCCTTAGACATTTCACAGAAATGGGTACTCATTGTTTCAACTTTGAGTGGTTGCCCTATAAAATGTAAAATATGTGATGCAGGTGATTATTATAAAGGGAAATTAACTATTGATGAAATACTATCTCAAATAGACTATATGGTTCTTAAAAAATTTCCTGACAGAAAAATAAAAACAAAAAAGTTTAAGATTCAATTTGCGCGAGTTGGAGAACCAGCTTTCAATCCTGCTGTTTTAGAAGTAATCGACAAATTAAAAACTTATTATTTAGCTGATGGAATAATGCCGTGCATTTCTACAATAGCTCCAGAGGGTTATGATTACTTTTTTGAAAAACTACTTAAAGTAAAAAAAGAAAAATACCCACATAATTTCCAATTACAATTTTCTATACATACAACAGATCCTGATTTGAGAGAATGGCTAATACCTGCAAAAAAATGGAACCTGGATAAAATCGCAATGTATGGTGAAAGATTTTATGATCCCGGTGGAAGAAAAATCACCTTAAATTTTGCTATAAATGAAAATTCCCCGGTCGATTCGGATATCTTACTGAAACACTACAACCCCGATATCTTTCTTATTAAACTCACACCGATAAATCCTACCTATAATGCTCTTCATTATAATCTGGCACACCTTGACTTTGAAAATTATTTAAAAAATATGCAAAACAAATTAACTGATGCAGGTTATGAGGTTATAATAAGTATAGGAGAATTGGAAGAAAACAAAATAGGTAGTAACTGTGGTCAGTTCATAAAAAAGCACAGATATACCTCACAAGTTAATAGGTTTGCATATAAGTATTAAATAGACAATTATGCAAAGAACACAACTGTTCCAAATTAAATAAATCCTTGAATAATAAAACGATTGAAGCATGACTATTTATTAAAGAATAAAAACTCTTTTATGGATAAACACAATGTAACAGATTAGAAAAATTTAATAGAAAGAGATTATAGTATCAAATTAATCGTGTCTGCAAAATGAATATAAAAAGAAAAACCCGATTAATTTGGGGCATGTATATGATATTATTGTTTAAATGCAAGATTTGGAATATCATGTAAAAATATTTTCAATCTAATATACAAAATTCCTGCTATGTGCTTTTCCTTTAATCCCAATTAAACCAAGAGATAAAGAGGAGAACAAGAATTATTAGGATATTTCCCAATGATAAGTCGTTTCTGGGGTTAATAAAAATGATGTGTATAGAGTATAGTTAGTATTGGCAAAGTGGGATAAGGTATCTGAACACTATTTCAATACGCCATAATTATATACTATGTTTCTAAATCATAAAAAAATTATCATTGTTAGTTTCATACAAAAAACAAGCCCGATCCTCTCTTTACAGGGAATCGGGCCTATCATCTGCATTTTATACTATTACTACCTATATATACATAAAACTGGTATTTAACAGAACTTACCTAAGTTCAGTTTTAGTTTACTAAGTTACTTAACTAACAACATCTTTTTAACCTGTACGTAATGCTCTGATCCATCTTCTGATCTTGCTACGAACCGCATTAAATATACTCCACTCTGCAGATTTGTCCCATCAAATTGTACCTCGTATATTCCTGCCTGCTTCATTCCTTTTTCCAATGTTAATATTTCTTTACCTAATAAATCATATATCTTTATATCAATATGACTTGTCAATGGTAATTGGTATCTAAATATAGTCACAGGATTAAATGGATTTGGATATGGATTTGATATACCATAAGTTTCTGGAATTACAATTACATTAATAGATTTAGAATTATCATAAGCAATTTTTTTACTTAGCAACAAATCACTTTTAGGACCGCAATTGTTCATTACGATTGATGGTACATTAGCAACAGGGTCTAAATCAAAATTGTACGGTAAATCAAAAACTGGATATGAATTTGGCATAAAGTCTGGCTCACTGCACCCATCAAAAACGCAATTATTCCAACCAATCTCCCCATCATCCGAACCACCATAATCGGCGAATGGATCATCTACATTATCAAAATAGGTATTTTCTACTCTTATGTGACATTCTTTTCCAGCTCCGATGCAATAATCGGTGTTGTTACTACTATAATAACAATTATATACATGAACATGTCCAAATCTCACCCTCGGTTGTCTTCCTTTTACTCCATTATCATACCAATTATGATGTAATGTCACATGTAGTTTGCCTCTATCACTAGTACGACTATCACTATTACCGATTAAATGAGCATAAGAATGATCATCAGGATTATCAAACCAGAAGTGGGACCAAGAAATAGTCACATAGTCAGCTTCTCGAACTACAGAACATAATTCATCTTTACTATCATGAAACGCACAGTGAGTAATAAAAACATTCGTTCCACCACTAATTTCCAATACATCTCCGTCAGAAGGACCAAATGTCAGGTTAGCAATAATATAATTATTACCTTGGATTTTTATAGTACCACCGTAAAGTCCAGAAGATTTGCCAACACCAATAATAGTCTTATTTGAACCTATCAAAACATCCTCACCAAGATCAAATCTACCATCAACATAGATTACAGCTGGATCATCATTATCAACAGCTGATTTAAATTCAGATGCACTGGATACAGTTATAGGTTCTACATCTCCTCCGCCCGTAGCATTCCTACCGTAACCATCTGGAACAATAGCAATTTGCCCCCCTTGACCTTCCTCAGTAACTGTAATCTCACATGTAGCCATATATCCACCATCTTCTGTGGTAGCTGTTATAGTCGCCGTACCTGCACTCTCCCCAGTTACTAATCCAGATGAACTAACAGTTGCTACCGATGGATTACTTGAACTCCATGTCACGTTCTTATTTGTTGCATTGGAAGGCTCTACCGTTGCCGTCAATTGTACAGTCTCACCTACTCCTATCGAAGCCGTCGTTGGTTCTACACTAACTCCTGTCACATGTACAACCTGTGTTCCTCCATCTTTAAGAGTAATAGAAATATAATCAATATTGGGTAACCCTGATGAATTGGTCGCTTCCAAACGAATCTGCCTTGTCCCCTGTGATAATGTTACATCAATAGATACTTCATCCCAATTATCCCACGACCCTGTTGGTTGAAAGTCTACATTGGATACTACTACATTACCATCAACCTTAACCTGTGCTGTCCTGTTTGTTGAAGACCCATTTGCATACCGCCATTCAAGCGTATAAGTTCCACTTTCTGTAACATTTACCTCCCAGGTAATACCAACACCATTCTCATTAACAGTATTTATAAAACCATCACCCGTATACCCCACATGATTATCATCAACACTACCATCATAGCTTAATACTCCGGACTCATTCTCTTGAATGACAATGGTTGTTACTACAACTTCAGTAACTGTAACTTCACATGTAGCCATATATCCACCATCCTCTGTGGTAGCTGTTATAGTCGCCGTACCTGCACTCTCCCCAGTTACTAATCCAG
>JACDNV010000022.1 GCA_017656425.1 Candidatus Neomarinimicrobiota bacterium
CTTTTGGATCAATGGTATTCTCAGTTTTCCCCGCATGGGGTATGTTTGGAATGGCGTTGTTTATCGGTGTTGGAATGTGTTTTATTACAACGGTTCTGGTAATCCCCGGATTTATAGGATTGATTGAGAGAATAAAAAAAGAAAAAAGTAAATAGAGAAATAGTTTACCTATAACATTGCTATTCATAATACGCATCCAATTCAAATTCCAATGGTATAAATAAGGGTATTATTCAACGATTTTTCGCTAAGGAAAATGTACTCGTAATTTCGAAAGGCATAACATTGCCATAATTGTCTTCCCTAACAAGCATTTCGGGCATTTGTTACAGGTTATTAATACGTTTAGCGGTCATATATTTAAAACACATGGTAATTGAACCAAAAATCATTTTTAAAAATAATTTTTAATATAGCTCTTAACCATACATTAAAAACTCTCATTAATAAAAAACGGTTAGAAACAGTGAACCTAATTCATATTTTGCTAATTATAAATAAAAGTAAGAAATTACGTGATTGATCTCAGCGAGATAATGAAAATAAAGTTTTCAATATTTGTCGCTATAAATATTATACTGCAAACACAGAATTTCACTTTTCCATCCAATAAATCCATATATTTTCAGAATATCGTAAATATTAGTAAGGATTCCACCGATGAGATAATCGTAGTTGATAAATCCAAACAATATCTATTTGTGGTGAAAAGTTACCTTGATTCACCTCTTGCCTTTGTCGACTCTTTCAGAGTAACTACCGGTAAAAATAATGGGAATAAAGAACGTGAAGGAGATAATAAGACTCCAGAAGGAATCTATCGCATCATAGGTAGTATACCCGGTAATCAGTTGCCTCCATTGTATGGTCCTATTGCTTATATTCTCGATTATCCAAACTTTGTAGATAGAATATATGGTAGGACAGGATCGAATATATGGATTCATGGACGGGACAAAGAGATTACAAACTATCAAACAAAAGGCTGTATTTCACTGCATAACCATTCAATATTAAGATTATCGAAATACATTAAATTAAACAAAACACTTGTTCTTATCCAGGATACAATACATATTGTAAATGAAGAAAAATATCAGAACATCACAAATAACTGGAATAAGTATCTATCATCATGGGCTGAAAGCTGGGAAAAAGATACCGCCAGTTATTTCAGATACTACTCAGACAAATTTCGAACAAAGAAATTCCACAACTTTAAACAATTCAAAAAATACAAAAGGTACCTGGAAAGAATATACAACTGGAAACATATAGAAATTGGTGAAGCCCTAGTATACCAGACAAAATATGAGACTCAGGCAGAATTCTATCAGGAATTCATCTGTCCTAAATTTTACTCAACAGGGATAAAAACAATTCGTATGATACCCGAAGAAAATGGATGGAAAATTGTAAATGAGGATTTCAGCCCAATAGAGCCTCAGGTTTACATAAAGGATATAGTGAATAAATTTGTAAAAGAGTGGATTGCCGCATGGGAGTCAAAAGATATTGAAAAATACATCACATTCTACGATACCAGCTTTAAAGCTGGAGAAATGAACCTTAACGAATGGTATAATTATAAAAAAAGAATTTTTGAAAAGGCAAGACGGATTGATATTTCAGCAACAAATTTAAATATTGTATCACCTGAGAAATTTATCTGGAAGGTAACTTTTATACAGAGGTATAAATCCAAATCATATTCCGACATAGGGCGAAAAATTCTAATTTTGAAAGGTAAACCTAATAGCTTTAAGATAATCGAGGAAAAATGGGAAAGAATAAAATAATAATTTCTGCCATAATCATTTTACTTTTCAACTGCGTAATACGTGCAGAAAAAAAGATTAGACCCTATAAAGAACACCTGGTTTATTTTAAAAATACTCCCAATGAACTCAATGTCTATAAACTATATGGCAGACAGGATGGGAAAACAGTATTTATCCTGGGTGGTATCCAAGGCGACGAGCCGGGTGGTTTTCTATCAGCTGATCTTTATCCAGACCTTGTTCTTGAAAAGGGAAATTTGATTATCATACCGCGTGCAAATTTTCATTCCATAATTCTGAATAAAAGAGGCGTAAATGGAGATATGAATAGAAAATTCCAGAATAATAAACCTAAGGATGTAGATGACCAGATTGTCAATCTAATAAAGCAGTTCATGTCCGAGTCTGATCTATTTTTAAATCTTCACGATGGATGGGGATTCTACAGGGACGAGTATATTGATGAGATGAGAAATCCATATAGATTCGGACAGTCGGTCATTGCAGATGCAGATTTTTATGTAAAAGAAAACGGTGATACAATATCTCTTAAGAAAATGGCAGATACTGTTATCGAAAAGGTAAACAAAAAAATAATTAATCCAGAACACCACTTCCATTTTATGAATACAAGGACAAACGAACCGAATACACCATTCGCTGATCAGCGAAAGTCAGCTACATTTTTTGCTCTGACAAATTATAATATACCTGCTTTTGGAATCGAGACCTCCAAAAACCTTAAGGACCTGGAACTTAAAATAAGGTATCACAATTACGTTATAAATGAGTTTTTAAACCTTATGGGTGTAGAACCTGAACATCCGGCAATTCTTTATGAACCACCAAGACTGATTTATGCTATGATAGTTGTCAATGACAGATTCCCAAATATGGTGATTGATGGCTCAGTGTTAAATCTATACAAAGGTGATAATATCAAAGTAACGCATATTGAATCCAACTACAAAAGAGGACTGACGTGTGATATCTTAAATGTTGGTAGCGAGCAGGACTACATGAAAGATTTTGAAATAACACAAACAACGAAGATAATTTTCAGGAAGGATAATTTTAACATTGGCGAGGTGGGGATAAATGTAAACGAAATGAGGACCGATTATGTGGTCTTTTTAACCGAGGTTAATGGTAAAAAACAGCTGTTCTTTCAGAATGACACCTTGAAAATACATAGAGGAGACAAATTAAGAATTATAAATGTATTGATTGATGGTATGGAAAGTACATCTCTGACTGTAAATCTAAAAGGATTTGTACCAAACGTCAAATACAATACCGGCGAGGATAGAGGATATCTTATAGATACCGGCAATCTTTACTGGAAAAAATACTCATTATACGGAATGGGGAAAGTCTATCCAATCGTCGTGACCCGTGGAGCAAAGGAAGTCGCAAAAGCATTTTTAAGATTACAGTAAGTTTAGAAAAGTTACCAGATTTAGATTGACATTAGCAGAGTGTAAAATTAAATTCGAAGGCTTTAAAATATAGAGGGTGATAATATTATGTTTAGAAAAACAACTATCAGATTCATTATAATAGGAATATTACTGCTACTGGCTTCATATTCCCTTTACTGGACGATTGCCTACCATACGATGGATGAATCTAAAAAGGAAAAACTACAGGCAGAAGGAAAACTGGACAAGTTCATAGATCGATCAATGAAAATGGGACTTGATCTACAGGGTGGGATGCACATTGTTCTTGAATTGAATCTGCCAAAATTGATTGAAAGCATTGCTACCAATAAAACACCTGAATTCTATGACGCATTAAATAAGGCAACTGAGGAATACAAAGCAACAGAAAGAGATTTCTTTGACATACTTTTGAATAAAGCCAACGAGAAAAATTTAAGGCTTATTAGGCATTTTACAAACAGAGGTTTCAAGAACAACGAAATCATAGATAACCTCAGAAATGAAGCAAAAGATGCTGTATCAAGAGCCCTCGAAATTATTCGTAATCGTGTTGACCAGTTTGGGGTATCAGAACCGACAATTCAAAGAGCGGGGCAATACAGGATAATTGTCGAACTTGCCGGAGTTCAGGATCCCGAAAGAGCAAGAAAGATTATACAGAGCACTGCACTCCTTGAATTTTATTTATTAAAAGATCCCTCTATCACTCAAAAATTCATCGAAGCCGTCGATAACTATTTAAAAACAGGGAAAAAAGAAGATGTATCCATAGATACATCAAAAGCAATAGATACTACGGAAATTGAATTAAAAGAGGCAAAGGAAAAAGCTATCTCTGTCTCGGAACTGCTCGGAAAAACACCACTTGCTGAAGAAACCCTAACCGATACAGCAGACACAACTGTCATTGTTGATCAGGAGCTGCTCGGTGAGAGACCTTTCTCATCTCTCTTAAGAAATGTCGGAGGTATGATTGGTGTACCTGAGAAAAACGTCCCTGTAGTTAAAAGAATTCTTAGCGATCCAGAAGTGCAAAAATTATTACCATACGATTCAAAAATTTTGTGGTCTGCAAAACCCGAAAGACTGACTCTTGCAGATGGTACCACTTCTAATTTTTATCTACTTTATCACGTTGATCGGGAAGCAGCAATGCAGGGCAAATACATTACCGATGCCAGAGCAACTATCGGAGGAAGCGGTACACAAACCGCAGGGCAACCTGTAGTAAATCTAAACATGAATTCTGAAGGGGCAAGAATCTGGGCAAGAGTTACTGGATCAAATATTGGTAAGAGATTGGCAATAGTGCTCGATGATAAGGTTTATATCGCACCTGTCATTAGGACAAAAATAGCAAATGGTGCATCTGTCATTGAAGGTCTCGAAGGTATGAATGAGGCAAAGGACATAGCAATCGTATTAAGGGCCGGTGCACTTCCAGCTCCTGTTGATATAATTGAGGAAAGGACTGTTGGACCATCCTTAGGGCGTGATTCGATTAATATGGGTGTAAAACTTGGTATAATTGCCTTTGTAATAGTAATAATTTTTATGACTTTTTATTATAAACTTTCTGGGCTCTTAGCAGACCTGGCATTGCTTTTAAACCTCGTCTTTGTACTTGCTATTATGAGCGCTTTCAAAGCCACTCTGACATTTCCTGGTATAGCTGGTTTGATACTGACTGTAGGAATGGCTGTAGATGCAAATGTACTAATATTTGAAAGAATAAGAGAAGAGCTCGATAGAGGTAAGACAGTAAGATCTGCAATAGACAGCGGCTATGCCAGAGCCCTCTCTGCAATATTGGATGCCAATATTACGACACTACTTACTGCTCTTATTCTAATGCAATTCGGAACAGGCCCGATCAAAGGATTCGCAGTAACACTATTTTGGGGTATACTATCTAGCTTATTCACCGCGATATTCGTAACCAGAACTATATTTAATTATATAACCGAGAAAAGAGTGTTAAAATCATTAAGCATATAAAGTAGGGATAAATATGAGATTATTAAAAACTACCAATATCAACTTTTTAAAATACAGTCGAATTGCCGCTATCATTTCTCTTTCATTCCTAACAATCTCTGTCATTTCAGTTTTCTTCGTGCGTGGGTTGAACTATGGAATTGATTTCAAAGGTGGAGTGCTGGTTCAGGTACGATTTGAAAATCCAATAACAACTGCAGAAATAAGATCGATTTTTTCTGAAAACAATCTTGGAGATGCAATAATTCAAAAATCAAATGAAACAAATGAATTTATCATAAGGCTTGAGAAACCACAAGGCTCAGAAAATATAAGAGAAAAGATATCGGAAATTTTATCGAAAATAGAAAATAATAAGTTTGAAATACGAAAAGCTGACCAGGTAGGTCCGAAAATTGGAAAAGAGCTCAGAAAAAAGGCTTTACTGGCAATAATCTCAGCTCTTTTCGTAATTGGGGTATATATTACGATTAGATTCCAGGTAAGATATGCAATAGGTGCCGTCGTTGCTCTTGCGCATGATGTACTTTTTACGCTCGGTATTTTCTCTCTGACACAGCTGGAAATTTCACTATCAACAGTGGCAGCATTCCTCACAATTGTTGGATATTCTCTAAATGATACAATTGTAATTTATGACCGAATACGCGAAAACATTAGACTCTTAAAACGTGAAACACTTCCAAATGTTATAAATAAAAGTTTAAACGACACGTTAAGCAGAACAATTATAACTTCATTTACAACATTTATTGCGGTCTTTGTTCTATCCTTCGCGCCTGGTGAGATAAAAGTATTTTCAATAGCGATGATATGTGGAGTCATGGTTGGTACATATTCTTCGATATATATTGCCTCACCAGTTGTTATCTATTTTTATAACAGATTTAAAGCGAAGAAAAGAAAGTAATAATGCCAGTAACAGCCGTTATCGGTGGACAGTGGGGTGATGAGGGTAAAGGAAAGATTATTGATTATCTCTCCTGTGACGCAGATATAGTTGCAAGGTTTCAGGGTGGCTCAAACGCCGGTCATACAATACAAATTAAAGATAAAGAGATAATTCTTCACCAGATCCCCAGTGGTATCCTTAGAAAGAGCATTACATGTATCCTCGGAAACGGTATGGTAATCGATCCTGTCAATCTCGTTAGAGAAATAAAAGATGTTGAAACTATTGGTATAAATACAACAGGAAGATTATTCCTTTCTTTAAATGCTCATATAGTCACTCCTATACATAAATTTCTGGATGCATATTGGGAAAATAAGGCAGGTAACAGAGCAATTGGCACAACAAAAAGGGGCATTGGCCCAGCCTATACCGATAAAATCAAGAGATGTGGAATTAGGGTGAGAGATCTGAAAAACAGGGAAAATCTAAGGGAAAAGGTCCAGAACCAGCTGGATTATTTAAAACTATTAGATAATATTTCCAACGAGGATATAGAGGGTATTCAAAAAGAACTTGAGCCGTTTTTTGAAAGCTGTGAACAGATAAAACACCTTGCAGCTGATACATTTAGTATTATTCATAAACACATTGAAAATGGGAGTAACATTTTACTTGAAGGTGCTCAGGGCACACTTCTTGATATAGACCATGGCTCCTATCCTTTTGTAACTTCTTCAAACACAATATCGGGAAATATTTGTGCAGGACTTGGAATCTCGCCAAAGGATATTGACAAAATTATAGGAGTATTTAAGGCTTATAACACAAGGGTTGGTGCTGGTCCATTTCCCACAGAGCAGTTAAATGAATACGGGGAATATTTACAGCAAAAAGGCTACGAATTCGGAGCCACTACAAGAAGGAAACGTCGGTGCGGATGGTTCGATGCTGAACTAGCAAGATTTGCCGTTAAAGTTAATGGGGTTGATTACATCGCTTTAACAAAACTGGATGTGCTCGATGAACTTGATGAAATAAAAATATGTACCCACTATGAAAATGGTCGATACCCTGAGGTCTATTTAGAAGATGCCAAACCAGTATATATCTCACTTCCTGGGTGGAAAAAGTCCATTAAGCAAATAAAAGAGTTTGATAAACTACCAGCAGAGACAATAAATTACATAAAAAAGATAGAAGAACTGCTATCAGTTCCAATTAAAATAGTTTCGACCGGTAAAGAGAGAGAAGAGATAATTTTTATCGATTAATAAGTAGGATTTTAGGATAAATAAACCTAAAAAATGGAGACTAATTATACCTTGCTCAAGCTTTTTAAAATATTTAAATTTGCTTCGCTTTTTAATGGAGCCGTAGTTCAACCGGTTAGAGCGCCGGCCTGTCACGCCGGAGGTTGCGGGTTCGAGCCCCGTCGGCTCCGCTATTTCTTAAGTGAATATCCTTAACACTATACGTATATATTATACCCCAAAAAATAAACACACCGGAGGTTGCGGGTTCTCCCTTAGGGATCTCTTCGAGAGAGCCCCGTCGGCTCCGCTATTTCTTAAATGAATATCCTTAACACTATACGTATATATTATACCTTAAAAAATAACCACACCGGAGGTTGCGGGTTCTCCCATAGGGATCTCTTCGAGAGAGCCCCGTCGGCTCCGCTAAGACAATAACAATAACATTACCCAAAGCTAATAGATATAAATATCATAGGTTGTAGTCCTTTAAAAGAAGCTGATACTTCCAATCCGTAAAACTCTTGTAAATGCTCTTGTATATCACGAACAATCCCTTTCGCGTATAAAGAAAGAATCTTGCCCTCCAATTCACTAAATTCTCGCTGATATTTGGGTATCAAAACTGGCTCAAATTCTCCGTGCCTATCCCGTTGAACTTCAATGTCAACCTTGCCAAATTCACTTTTCGGCTGCTCGCTGCTGCTACCATTACGATAATTCGTCGTTTTGTTACCTCACTTATTGTAAGTTCATAACCTAAAATTATATATAAGTTCCTCCTGTAAAAGCTGATCAATAAGTTTCTTTACCAGTCTCTTAATAAGACCATTTTTACCCACTAAATCATCAATTGTTCTAAAATCTCTTAAATTACTCTCAAGTTGATCAATAATAGCTCTCTCCAACTTCATTTTCCATGCCCCCGTTAACTATGTTTAATCATATAATTCCGGAAGGTATTTACATAAGTTAAAAATGTCGATGTGAGTGTCTTTTAAAATCCCATTGAGAAATCTCTCCTTCTTTTTTCAGTTTACATAAGATTCTTGACACTTCCTCAGATAGGGTATCTTCCTTTAGTTGCATTCCGGTACCCTCAATTTATCTAAAAGCCCATGATAATTTGTTGACTAAACTTGTCCCTATAAAAGTCAAACCTATGAACTTAAACAAGTTTTCTATATAAAGCTCTCTGATAACTAAGATAAATTCTAATGTAATACACAATTTTTCCAGTAAATCTCAAAAGGGAGGACCCTCTTTTACAATTCTCTCTTTCAAACCTGTAACATCTCCTTCCACTATTTTTCTCTACCCTATCAATCTCTCGTCTGTTACCCTCTTAATCATTCTTATCTCTATCAATTCTCCTAACCTTCTCAACAGTATACCATTTGAATGAACTGTACAGAAAATTAGTTAAACATATTATATAGAAGCAGAAGTCTAAAATTTAAGTTTATTAAATGATGAATATAATTGTTATAAGATAAATTGTAAATATTATGTTTAAGTATATATAATTTACGATATAACCTATTCACTAAATTCAATCACATCAGCACAAACCTTAAGTTTTAAGCGAGTATATACTCCTAAATTCAATATATCAGTATCATATCGGACATTTGTTAGCGCTAACTTTTGATTTATAATAGGGCCATACTTTTTTTCATAATTTTTCCAAAGGTTATTGATAGCTGTAGTATATAATGACCCAATGTCTCCCATCCCAATCAATCCAAGACACTCTGTTATTGCTCCAATGGAATAGCTCACACCTATAATATAACTTATTTCTGCTTCTCCCCCGACATTAACTGCCTTTATTTTAAAATTTGGTTTACTAAGTTCAACATGGGTCTGATTCATGGTTACATACATCCCTGTACTCGAACATCCTGAAAATATCACAAGTACAAACATAATAAAGATAGCAATAAATAGTTTTTTCTTAACCATAGCGAACTCCTCTTTTTTAATAATAAAATTTTCCCAACTCTAATTATCTTTCACTTTACTGACATATATTAATTTATAATTGTAATATTTTTTACCAACAAAAAAATTAAGTCATGTCAAAAATGTTGTGTAAATTCACCCGCCTCATCACTAAGCATGCGGTGTAATCGTAATGGAACATAGTGGAATGAAGATTACACTGCATTATAAGGAAGGTGCCCCAATTTTTGAGTAAATGGGATAAATAAAATATCTTTCTTACTTTTTCTGACTTTTGTAAATACCTCCTTTGAGTTATGTTTAACCGTTTAACAAACGAAGGTATTTATCATTAAACTAGAGAAAGCCATCATCAAGAAACTGGAAAAGGACCTGGAAACTGTCAAAACTATTTTCAACCTTCTTGCCCCGAATCCAGTCCCGATTAGGGATCCTACGGATTATCTTTCTTAACTTCACTATTAACTCATTCTTTCCCTGTGAGAGTTTGTTTCTGATAAGATTTGGGGCTTTGAGGTAAATCTCTTAAACCAGAAAGTCCCATATATTGATATCTTTTCACCCACTTCAGCACAGTTTTTACATTTACACCGAACTCACAGGCTGTTTTTCTGTATGATCTGATTTTATAGTATCTTTTTCCGCGGGAAACCCTTGGGCAACAATTTTCCCTCTGAAATTGTATAATATTTTCTCCCACAGGGATCATTGGGATTGTCTTTTAGTTTGTTATTTGCTATGATACTATCCGTAGGAGCCCTAATCGGGATAGGTCATGTTTTTTCTCCTTATCTGTGATTCCTTTTTCAATAATCTCACAGAGCATAGTCTGTCTACGGGCTATGTTCTCATCACTCATTACCCTTAATTTAATCAATTCTACTGTACCACCATGTGTATGAACTTTCCCAACCCAATAGTTATTTTAAATTGATAATTTTAAAAAATTTAACCAAATTTGATGTTCAGTAAACTAATGTGATAGGGTAAAGCAGAAATGAAAAATCTAATATTTAAGTCTACAATATCTGTGTTGCTTCTTGTCATATACGTTTTCCAACACCAATACTGTGAAAATAGTATGAGGAAGTTCAATCCAGAGAAAGATTTGTTGTCGCTTCACTACGACCACGCACCCGATAAAGATGATGGTCAAAGTGCGGCAGCAGATCGAACAATACTGCAATCTATGTTCGGAAAAGAGTGGATAAAAAAGCATGTTGTTCCCGTTTCTGGAACATATGGTAAGAATGCGGAAATGTTCAATATACAGTCTAATGTTGTAATGGATGCAGTTTGGAATGACTGTGGTGGATGGCTAGCGGGGCACGATAATCGCAAAAAAGTAATTGCCCAACTGGTAGAACGTTGGGCAAAAATACTAAAAGCTGGCGGGGATGTATGGGTAAAGGAAGGAGGACAATCAGATATCACTGCAGAGGTCGTTCGAAGAATCCGTAAACTGGCACCAGAGATAAACACAAAAAGACGAATACATGTTGTACAACATTCAAGCTGGAATGAGGAGCAGACTACTGATTCTGCTCTTGCCTACGTAAGAGAATATACCAATTATATCAGAATTGATGATGCAAATGCTTACCTGAATATCAAAGGAGGTGATGAAGCTTTTGTAAAGACTGCTTGTAAAAATCCGAACTTCGGTAAAATATGGGAAGCAGCATTCGAATACTACAATCCTAAAGAAAGGCTTGATTTCTCAGATACAGGGGAACTTATGTATATACTTGGACTTGGGAAAATCGAAATAGACGAATTTAGAAGTCGATTTCTGTGTAACGATGACAGTAGTTTCTAATAATAAAAATACAGCTAATAGCCGATGAATCTGATTAAGATTATTGAATTAAGAGTACATAGATCGAGTTAAGTCAAAAATGTTGTGTAAATTCACCCACCTCATCACTAAGCATGCGGTGTAATCGTAATGGAACATAGTGGAATGAAGATTACACTGCATCACAAACCTCCAGCTTCATATTTAATATTTCGTCAAATTTGCTATCTCCCACGTTCAAATACCTTCTTCCACTCTGCCAATGCTCACTATACTCCATGCATATCATCCCCACTAACCTCAAACAGGATTTATCATTAGGAAATATCCTGACAACTCTCGTTCTCCTCTTTATCTCCTGGTTTAATCTCTCTAACATATTTGTACTTTTCATCCTTATACGATCCCTCTCACTTATCCCATATACTCCAAAACAATAATCTATCTCTTCATCTACCCATTCTGCTATGCGATACCTTCCATCTCTCTCTAACTTCTCTATCAATAAAGACTTCCTTCGCTGTGCCTCATCTATATCTGGTGCCCTGAATACATCCTCTAACCAACATATATATCTCTTTACCTCCCTTCGTGAAAATTTGCTTACGAAATTTCTTATGAAATGTGTCTGACACCTCTGCCAGATTATACCAGGGAAACTTCTACTTATCGCAACTGACTATATAGATTACTCCCTCAAAATATAACCCCGATAGTGCTAATAGCAATGCCTCCTCATTTTGCTAATATCGACTGAATAATTCCGTAGAAAAATTACCCCTAGGGAGATGTGAAATTAGTGAAGTCAGTATTTTGTTTTTTCACTTTTGAAGAATTACCACAAAATCCTTTGAAGGCATAAAATTGTGTTTTTCCCATAAATATATTTTGAAATTTCCTTTAGCAAATATCGTATCTGGATCGAAAGAAAAACTTCTTATGTTTACATTTTTGCTAATAATAAGTCTATATATAGCTTCCAATAAAGGTTTATTCCATTTTGCTGTTGTGGTAAGGTAATAATGCAGAGTGTCAGACTGGATTTTCTGAGAGTATTCAATATAATAAATTGATGTATCGCACGGTTCTATCGATAAAGGGAATAAAATACCACCTTTATTTCTTGTAGTTACCTTAACATATTTTTTCTCTTTTAAATTGAATACTGTGATACTTTCTCTGATTGTGCTTTTTAAAAAGTCCTTAATGGGGAAGAAAAGTAATGTCATTGCAGGTCTTGAGGAATTATTAGAAAAGTAATACTCTCCTTTTACATGCAGCGTATCTCCAACTAATATAAAACTTATGTCTTCCTTGAAAAAGTCAATACTCTGGGAATAGACACAAGGTGTAATTTGAAAGATGATGATAAATACTGGAATTATAAAGCGCATTGAAATTATTTCAGAAAGACAATTGAACCCCTATAAAAAATCTTGTTTTCATAACTGATTGTGTAGTAATAAACTCCCGAATTAACAGTCTTCCCGATCTCATTTTTACCATCCCAGGTTAGATAATGCCTATATCTTATTTGGATTGTTTTTACCAGTTGACCAAGAGAGTTATATATAGACAGTTTGCCTTCACCATTTTTGAATCCTTGTGGCATAGAGATATAAAAATTAACTATTGAATTAAAGGGGTTAGGATAAGCAATAGACTTTATTTGAAAATTTTGCTGGTTAGGGAACTTACCTCTACGGAGTTGCCTTCTTTAAGGTATATATTACATTCTACCGTAGAATCAGGGTAGGTATGGATGCTTAGTGGTTCAATTGGTATATTATAGATGCTATCATTCATAGCGTGGATAAAAGAGAAATACGCTTTTCCGGCAATTATTCTAGTAACATAACTTTTGTCTTCTCTGAGGTGAATAGGTGTGTCCAGTTTGTAATTCCCAGAAGAGATGGTATCACCATTTTTATCGATTATGAATCCAGTCATTGTAGCAAGAGTTCCAAGTGTATCATTAAAAGAGCCAATAGTTGGAGTTTTATCATAGCAGATACATTCCATTCCACTGGCAGGTGAAGTATAATAACTGCTTATAGAATATCCATCTGGAGGACTTCCAATTAAAGATTTTTCTGTTCCCCAGTTTACGAAGACAGTATAGTGAAAAGGTGGTTCTAGTGATATTTTTACACTACCACTATCTGGAATCAATTTTATTGTATCGCCAAAGTCCTCTGAGTGAAGAATATACAAATATATCAAATATTTTTCATCGTATTCATATATAGAGGTATCGCAATAAATAAATTTTTCTCTATTGAGTGGGAACAGTGCTGATTTTTGACCGTTGCTTATGTAAATTGTGTCCGGGAAATAGTCCACATTGAGTTCAGCTATGCGCCCATAAAGTATTTCTGTATCCCATGAACCACTTCCTCTAAAAAAGATTTCATTAATGGAGTAAAAATCGAAAGGAATGGGATTAGAAAATACTATGATGTACATACTTAAAATAAGTATTAGTATTGACTTCCTCTTCATTTCTTTATCCTCCAATCCTTAGTTAATTATATAAAAAATACTATTTAAAATCAATAAATAAACAAGACCAATAAAAATTATTCTATTAAAATTGCTAAGTAGAGATAAAAAGGTGAACAATTTTGTTCTATTTTTAACTTGGACTTTTGTAATATTTCATTATATGTCTTAACCTATCCTAAAGAAAAGCATAAATTTTATAATTTGATAAAATTGTAAATCTGGCCACTTCTTTTAATCCTGGCTTAAACCAAATAGTTAGCTTTCGAATAAACATGTTCATGGCATGAGCAAGAATAACATCATTAATGAAATCACTTGTAATGAATATGACTTTCTATGAAGAAATGTACCTACTTATTCGTTTCTTACATAATGGGTAACCTTACATTAGTTAATATCAACAAAGGAGTGCAATATATTTCCTAAAATGCATATCCTCATCCTTTTATGTATGTCCTTTGATAAGGTCTATATCCTATGATTTTATATCTCTGCTTAATTAGTTCATTTCCTAAGCATTCTTCCAGAATCTCGATTAATCTTGGTCTAATTTTAGAAAATACTTGCATAATAAAATCTCTAAAAGTTAGGTTTTCTATGAAAGTTTTAAATTGCATAGGTACTTACTTCATGTTAATACTCTGGGGATACCTTCCTTGCTTTACAATAAAACTTCAACCGAAAATTTAGCAGACCCCATTATCTTTTTTTTTATTAAATTAAGAAAGCAGCTTTTTAACTTGTATATAAAAGGGATGAAAGTCATGAAAAGATTAAAAATACTATGTCTTGCATCAATTAATTGCTTAATACTGTTTCAACTGAGTTTTGGAAGGTCTCCATCTTTTAAAACCTATACCAACCCTGTAATTCCAGGAGATCATCCAGATTGTTCATTAACAAAAGTTGGAAATGATTTCTATACCTCCTCTTCGTCTTATAATCCTACACCGGTTATTTATCATTCAACAGACTTAGTTCATTGGGAAGCAATTGCCCAGCCGGTAAGCGCAGCATGGCCCGGATATGGAGATGCTCCAGGCCCAGGTTGTGTTGGAGGTCAAATGGTATATTATAATAACAAATACTGGTATTTTTTCAGTCATAGGGATAAATTTTATTTTACAACTGCTGATAAACCAGAAGGACCATGGTCCTTACCAACGGTAATGAAATGCCCTCCAAGTGTACCTGGATTAGGCTATGATAACTCAATTTTTATTGATGATGATGGCAAATGGTACTTACTAGTAAAAAACGGACAGGTTAATAATTGGATTGTAGAATTGGGAGAAGACGGACAGCCTTCTGGTGCAGTTTACGATTTGAGATGGATAAATCCTGCCCCTGATTTTCCTTATAGTTGGGCTGAAGGACCCGTAATGTGGAAATATAATGGTTATTACTATTATTCCTTTGCTCTTAATGTAGCGGGAGGACAAAAGGTAATGAGGAGTAAAACACTTACTGATGATAAGGATTCATGGGAAATGCTGGGTGATTTGTTTAACGTTAATGATCCTGACAAAGCAACTTCGCTCTTTTTTGAGTCTAATCACTGCTCACAGGTAGTTATGCTCAATGATAGCACATTTTGGCTACTACATCCGGTTTATCCTAAAGCCAGCGAATGGAGAGGACAAGGACGAGCAACTCTTTTAAATCAAGTTCATTATGATTCTAATGGTAAGCCCATAGCTGATTACCCTGTTAATAAACCATTCACTGCACCAAATTTGCCAAGTAGTGGAATCCCATGGATGGTGCCTAAATCCGATTTTTTTACATCAGATAAATTGAACCCTGAATGGTCATTTTTAGGATACACCCCTGAAAATACATATTCACTTACTGATCGACCTGGATGGTTACGACTATCTCCAAAGAGTAGAACCAGATGGAATATGGTTATTAAGGGAGATAGAGAACATAATTATTCGCTAATAACCCGTGTCGACTTCTGCCCATCGTCAGCAAATGATGAAGCTGGTCTTATAATTATAAGAGGTGATGAAACAAAGTATGTGAAATTATTTAGTTCAATAAATGAAAATGGACATAAAGTAGTAGTCTTTAGTTATGATAATATTAGATATGAAGTGGAAAACACTGTGGAAAATATAGTATGGCTAAAAATGGTTAGGAACAATCATAAAATAATTGGGTATTATAGCAGTAATGGAAGGGATTGGAAACAAGTTGGTAAAAGTGTAGATATAATTGCGATCGATTCATATACCGATCCAAACTTTTGGGTTTGGGAAGGAACTAGGCAAGGTTTATACGTCCAGGGTAGGGCCGCATATTTCGATCTTTATATATACCGCGATGCCTATACTCCTATAATGGCTTCATGCCCGGCTAACCAGTACGGTACCAGTGCAAATACTAAGTCTGATAAGATATATCCACTCGAAAGTATTCATAATGATGACTGGACACTATATGCTGGTGTTGAATTTAGAAATAAAGAATATGGAATATTACCAAAATCAATACAAATTATTGCATCAAGTGCCACTGACGGAGGTATTGTTGAAGTATGGCTTGATTCAATAGATACAGGAAATAAAATAGGAATATGTAAGATTAGAAACACTGGAGGTTGGGAAAATTATAAAACCTTTTCAGCAAAGGTAAAAAAAGTAACAGGCAGGCATGATGTTTATCTTAGATTTAAAGGAAAAGGTAATGAAAGGCTTTTCAGGATAAAATGGTTGAAATTTATCCCAGACAAAATACGTTAAATTGGTATTAATTTTGTGTTCGAGTTACCTTTTATAGTGTGAGTCCAGTTACAAGGTATGGACTCACTCATAAAAAATATTTTAAAGCGCTATTTAAGTACTGGATTTATGTTACAGATAATAACGTTTTGTATTCACGAAGTCGCCGAAGGCAATTTACCGAAGGGTAAGATAGCCTTACGGCAATTGCAAAATGAAGATTGCAAAGTGCAAAAGTCAAATTTATTTCTGTCTACATTTTGAGTACAAAAGCCAAATCTGACAAAAGGCGATTTTGCATTTTTCAATTTGCATTCTGCATTCTGCATTGAGCCTTTGCGCTTAACGTCTTGTATTAACGAAGTCGCCAAAGGGTAAGATAGCCTTACGGCAATTGCAAAATGAAGATTGCAAAATGCAAAAGTCAAATTTATTTCTGTCTACATTTTGAGTACAAAAGCCAAATCTGACAAAAGGCGATTTTGCATTTTCCAATTTGCATTCTGCATTCTGCATTGAGCCTTTGCGCTTAATTAATAAATAAAGGAACTATGGTCATATTTACTTGCATTAAATTCTTCACCAGCAAATATAATATGCTATTATTTTTATGATTAGGCTAGAATATTCAAGAAAAACCAGAGAAAAAAACATTTATGTAACCTTGTTAAGATTTAATCGCGTTTGTAATAAAGGAAATATACAGAATTGGAATAATCTGAAGAGATGGCTTTTTATCATACCATTTTTCCCAAAATTGATGGGTCCACATTTGATCCCTTAAGTTCTGTTATATTTTGACAAAAGAGGAGAGCTAATGCTCTATGCTACGTTATGATGGGGGTTCTTTTGCTGAAAGAAAAAAATGTTGAACACATCCCAAAGGGATACTTTGAACAACGAGATAATAAGCCACCTTGACTTCGGAATTAAGACCAGGGTTGTCCTGGATTTTAATAATCTTCTTAGAACACCGTTTACGGAACCGTTCATTTTTGATTTTCAGAATGATATAGCCAGATATTGTACATAAACAGGCTTTTACCTCATTGAGAGATTATTTGATCAATTTGCCCTTGAACAGTTAAAAAGATTAAAGATCAATCTTTATATACATCGTTGTGATTCATTTTCGTTTCCGGGAATATCCATATTACGGTCCTATCCATTTGCTTGCAGAGATAATTTTTCGCTTTTACAGACAGTTGAGTACCAAATATAAAGCAAATTACTGTTATGAATATATGGGCGAAAACATAGCTAAAATTGCAGAGATAACTTATTTCATATCAAAAGGTTGGACTAGCCAGACTGTTTGTTTAATCTTAACAAAGTCACGATAGGTTAAGAAAATGTTGCTTATAAAATAAATATCAGAGTATAATCAAAGGTAACCCTGAGGCAAGCTTGGGGGTTACCTTTTTGATTGATAAAGACAAATTGAAAGGAGGAACTATGAACAGAAAAGAGTTTTTGAAAAGCGTTGTATTACTAGGGTTGGGCGGAAAGGCAGGTTTAGCCCGGAGCCTGGTGAAAACTTCGGAATCGCAAGAGGACTTCTACATGGAACCGCCGAAAAAATTACCTGTTAGGAAATTTGATGTAGTTGTAGCAGGGGGTGGTACAGCAGGTGTTTTTGCAGCTATAGCCGCGGGACGACAAGGTGCTAAAACGGCACTGATCGAGTCTAAAGGATATTGTGGTGGTATAGCTGTTGAAGGCGGTACAGCTCTTCATAGTTTTTACAATCTTTACACAGCATTCCCGGGATGTAAGAAGCGCAAGGTGGTACAGGGAATTCCTGCCGAATTTATTGATAGGCTGACTGAAATAGGGGGTTGCTCTGGATTTCCAGAAATGAAAACGGGCCGGAACTACGATTCTGTCTGCACGGCAGTTGATACTGAACTTTACAAACTATTGGCTTTTCGAATGCTGAGAGAAGCAGGGGTTTTTGTTGCGGTCAATACTCTTCTTACTGGTGCAATAGTGAAGGGTTCTCGTGTCCAGGGAGTGATTGTTGAAAGTCGTTCTGGTCGAGAAGTATTTATGGCAAAGAGTTTTGTTGATTGTACTGGCTATGGTGATCTCAGTGCCTATGCTGGAGCAGAGTTTACAGTACCCAATGATTATGCCAGTTGTCACAGCTTTGGTTTGGCTAATGCTTCGATCGATGATTTATACAGATTTCTAGAATCATATGACGCACTTGGTCAGATTTGTTATGGTACTCGCAGCGGAGAGAAAAATAAATTAGTCCGAGTGGGTGGTAGTCAATTAGATAAAAAAATTCCGGAGTTTGCGGAGAAAGCAAAGAATGTTGGCGTGGCTATGATAACCACTACCGTACATGATAATTACCTGATGTTCATTAAGTGTAATTATAAATTCCCTGGCAGTGTTATTAATCGTGATGATGTAGCCAAAGCAGAGATGGAGTTTCGCGAGCGTATGTTCAAGGCTGCCGAGCTCCTAAAAGAATATATTCCTGGTTTTGAAAAATCTTTTATAGCCCGAACAAGTCCATCTCTTTGTATACGACGAGGCAGGCATATTGTCTGTGATTATGATATCACCCACGAAGATGTGATTGAAGGTCGCCATTTCGATGATGATGTATTTGTTTACGGTTTTCATGATCTTGCACCACGTTTTCTAATTAAGGATGGCGGCACATATGGTTTTCCTTATAGAGCACTTTGTGTTAAGGGGATAGAAAATCTTTACGCAGCGGGTATGATGGTCACATCTGATTTTCGTGCACACATGTCAACTCGCAATACGGTTAGCTGTATGGCACAAGGGCAAGCTGCCGGGACAGCAGCCGCTTTGATTTCAAAGAAAAATATTGGCTCACGCGAGTTAAAATATTTTGCTTTAAGAAAACAATTGGAAAAAGATAATGTATATTTTGAAGAGTAATACTGGGGGTACCGCTATGAAAAAATTAGCGAATGTTTGACGGTATTCTTAAAGGTTTAGGTACTTTTTTAATTACTCAGGTTAAACCCGTTAAAATTTCCCAAAATAATTGGATTGATTGGAATAAAAATGGGGTAATGTAACCTTATGAGAATCCTAATTTACCAATTGAAGCTAAGGTAAAAAGTTTAATCTCTCGTATGACGTTAGAAAAAAAAATTTCACAGATGGGGAATAATTCACCAGAGAATGGTTATTTGGGAATACAAGAATACCATTAGTGAAATGAGTGTTTACAAGGTGTAGCGAGAGGAACTAAAAATGTTACAGTTTTTCTCCAGGCTATTGGAATGGCAATCACATGGGATCTAGAATTGATATATAGGGTTGCATCTGCTATTTCTGTTTATCGCAACTGACTATATAGATTACTCCCTCAAAATATAACCCCGACAGTGCTAATAGCAATGCCTCCTCATTTTGCTAATATCGACTGAATAATTCCGTAGAAAAATTACCCTCTCTATCCCTCGGTAACCTTATTCCCATTTCCCCCAATCGTTTTAAAAAATTCCTATCACTGTATCCATTCCTATATACCCCCATATCATCAAAACGCTTATACGGTGCTACTCCTTTATGTTTATCAAATTTCATATCTATTATTCAATTTCCATTTTTATACAAAATTATTGACACTATCTCAAAAAATTATCCCCAGTAACTTGAAATATAAAAACTACCCACCCCTCAGTGTAAAACTAAACTCTGAGCCCTTACCAACGGTACTTTTAACATTTATCTTGCTACCATGAGCTTCAAGAATGTGCTTTACGATGGTAAGGCCAAGCCCAGTGCCACCTGTCTCACGACTTCTTGTTTTATCTACCCTGTAAAATCTTTCAAAAATTCTCTGAATATCATCTCCAGGAATACCGATACCTGTATCTATGACACTTACACCAATTTTTCCATCTTCTTTTTTATATAATTTTACCTTTACCCTGCCTCTATCTGTATATCTAATCGCGTTGGATAATAGATTTTCCATAACCTGACTTATTCTTAACCTATCACAATAAACCATATAACTCTCTTCGGGATCAAAATCAATTTCAACTTTAAGACCTTTTTCATCAGCCTTAGCCTGAAAGTTACTTATCATATCTTCAATCAAATTTTTTATATCAAAATATTCAAAATTCATTCGCATCTCACCTGATTCTATTCGGGATATCTGCATCAAATCATTTATAAGGTCACTCAACCTCAATACATTTTTTAATGCCTTGCTGATAAAACTTTTCGCAGTTTCATAATCACCATGATTTATCGCTTCGGTAATTGTTTCAAGATAACCCACTATTATACTAACTGGTGTCTTGAGTTCATGAGTCACATTACTAAAAAAATCAGTACGAGCCTTCTCAATTTTATCTCTATCATCTTTATCCTTCTTGATTGTTTTTGATAGTACATTTAATGAGTTTGCCAGCTTACCAACTTCATCTTTTGTATTTATATCGATTTGTAAACCATACTCACCTTCTTTAATTTTTGACGCCGCATTGACTATTTTTTTAATAGGATTTGAAATAGTAGAAGACAGGAAAAAACCTATCATAATACTAAGTAAAAATGCAATTATACTAGAGTAAATAATAATGTTGTTAATTCTTTTATGTAAAATGACTATTTCAGATAATGGTTTGGAGATTCTTATATAATATTTATTACCATTTATTTGAAACTTTTTTGAAACATATAAAAGATCTATTTTTAATGTATTGCTATATCTTATTGAACTACCGAATACTTCTGAATTTGACTGAACAACTTCCGGCCTGTTTATATGATTATCCATTAAAGGTATACTATCATCAGCAACATCAGTATCGTATATTACCCTGCCAGTCGAATCAATAAAAGTCATTCGACATCCCGTAGTTTTCCTAAATCCATCGCAGTAATCTTTTATACTCTGATGTTCTCCATAGCCTTCAATAAAAAGGAGAACATAATTTTCAAGACTCTCCTGAATTTGTTTTATTATAAAATTTCTTGCTGTAAATGCCACCAGAAGTGCAATGATAATAATTGTAATGATATTAGTTGTTAAAATTGTGCAGGCAATTTTATTTCTTATCTTCATCACAAATCCGTACGAAATTTATATCCTACCCCCACTATAGTCTGTATATAATCACTGTATCTACCCAATTTTTTTCTTATTCTGCCTATATGAACATCTACCGTTCTATCAATTACATAGACATCTCCTCTCCATATTTTTTCAAGCAGCACTTCTCTGGGGTACACCTTACCTGGATTTGATGCAAGAAATGCCAGAAGTTCAAACTCTTTCTTGGGAAACTCAACCTTTTTTCCATCAATCCGAACGAGGTGGCCCTCAAGGTCAATTTCTAACCCGGCATATTTTATTATCTTTTCCACACTCTTCTTTTTATTATCTTCAATCCTTCTAAAAATCGACTTCACTCTGCTTATCAGAGAATTTACTCCAAAAGGTTTTTTCACATAATCATCAGCACCCAGTTCAAGACCAAGTACCTCGTCAAATTCCGTATCTTTTGCAGTTAAAAAGATTATAGGAACTTTATAACCCCTTTCCCTTATCTCTCGACATACTTCATACCCATCTTTACCTGGCATCATAATATCAAGAATAACCATATCAATTCCCTCGGTTTCCATCAATTTTATAGCATCCAGGCCGTTTGATGCTTCTAAAACTTCATATCCGCTCATTGTTAGATTATAACTTAAAATATTCCTCAAGTCTTTCTCATCATCCACGATTAAAATTTTCTTCCTATCCATATTGACAACCTTCTCAATAATTAAATAATAACCATTTAACTTTCAATATTCAATAAAAAATATAGGGGGAAAGGCTATTAAAAAGCCTTCTCCCTTTAAACAACTTCTTGCTAAACTTATTTAATAATAGATATCTTCTGGAAACTATACCTATGACCATTGCTAATTCTAAATATATAAATACCCGATGATAAATCATCTACCTCTATACTCTTGATGTGTATTCCTCTGGGATAATTTTCAGAAAAAACCCTTTTTAACAATCTCCCTGATAGGTCGAAAATCTCTCCGACAACAAAGCTCTGTTTATCCATTTTAAACTTAATTTTCGCCGTCGGATTAAAAGGATTGGGATATATGCTTAAAATTCGAAATTCATCTATAAAAACTTCTTTCTCAAAATCTATACTATTTTCAGCAGGTAATCTTCTCGCATTGTCAAGCCACGACCAACCTTTTAACCACAATTCCTCACCAAAAGCACCGACAAAATCTACACTTTCAAAAAAGCCATCTTCAGGCAAATTGTCTACATTTTCAAATACAGGGCTCCCAGAATTTGGTCTTGGATCTATAATTCCATTCCCACTTTCCCTCCCTTCTAACATTCTCAAAAGCGGGTTCAAATTTCTTGCTGTGAAGAGATCTTCTACATCGGGATGAAATAGTCCAGAAACACAGTTATAAATTATGTTATTTGGAGAAAATATAAGAGAATCTCCGATTAAATGCACATTCAACACACGTGGAATGATAATACTACTATTTAAAGAGGATATGAAATATTTATGAAGATTTTTTTAAGTTTATATAAAGAAAGTTTAAAGGACTTTTAACCTTTTTTAATACTTATCGGTGATATCTTCACCGGTTTTTTGTGAAATAAATCGAAACTCATCCAACCTTAAAGATGGATTTTCTTCTATTTTGAGAAGAATAAGATTTTTCCACTGAAGCTTTTTCACTATTTTTTTCATTTCATTTTTAAGGTATTCCCCCATATATGGGTGTACCTGTAGAGTTAACTTCAACTCCCTCGATTCTGCTCTGAATCTTCTAAGCCAGCTTTCAATCTGGGTAATGAATGAATCTTTTGACATGATTCTACCTGTACCATGACAGGATGGGCATTCCTCACTTACAGTATAAAACAGGTTCAGGCGGGTTCTCTGCCTAGTCATTTCTAACAGACCAAAATCCGAAATTGGAGCAATTGCAACCTTTGCTCTGTCCTTTCTAAACTCTTTCAAAAGCTCATGAAATACTTTCTTTTTATTTTCTTCTTTTCCCATATCAATAAAATCAATAACAATTATACCACCAATATCCCTCAACCGCACCTGGCGTGCAATCTCATAAGCAGCCTGAATATTGATTTTAAGGGCATTTTCCTCATAGTCCTTTTTACCAATAAACTTCCCGCTATTAACATCTATTGTCGTCATTGCTTCTGTATGCTCGATAACAATAAATCCACCGCTCTTTAGCCAGACACGTTTATTCAATGATTTGCGAATTTCCTTTTCCACACCGTAAAAGTCAAATATCGGAGTTTTCGAACTATAATACTCAAGTCTTTTTACCATATCAGGGGAGACTGAGCTTACATACGAGTGTATCTTTTTGTACAGACTCTTAGAATCTACAACAACTTTCGAAACATCAGGTGTTAAAAGATCCCTCATTACCGAACTTACCATCTCGATATCCTCGTATACACAAACTGGAGCAGATTCTGTCTTTGCTTTCTTCTCTATCCTTTCCCATTTCTTTAGTAAATCATCAAGGTCCTTTTTTAAAGTGTCCTTCTCCTTTCCCTCGGCCACAGTCCTGATAATCAATCCAAAATTGTCTGGCTTAATGCTCTTCGCTAAATCTTTAAGCCTTTTTCTCTCGCTTCGTGAGGTTATTTTTTTAGACACACCGACATAGCTAATGTTCGGTACAAGCACAAGAAATCTACCAGGAAGGGAAATGTCGGTTGTAACTCTTGGTCCTTTATCAGCAAATGGTTCTTTTATAACCTGAACTAGTATATCCTGGCCTGTTTTAATATTAATTTCACCGGTATCTGGCTCTTTTAGTTGACTCGGCAAAATTTCAATTTCCTCATCATCCTCCCGATCCACATCCTCAGTTATTGATACAATCGATGCAGGATTATTAACTTCAGAAAAAGGTAAAAAAGCGTTCAAACCGTATCCAATATCTACAAAGGCAGCTCTGATACCCTCAACAACATTTTCGACTTTTCCCTTATAAATATTTCCCACCATCCTGGATTTACCAGATTTTTCTATGAATAATTCTACAAGTTTACCATCTTCTAATATGGCAATTCTTGTCTCTTGCAGGCACTTACTCATCAAAATAACTTTATCCATTTTTTAATTCCTTAAAATTTTTAAATAGAACTTTTTTCCTATGAATTCTTACATCTTCCATATTGATTCGAAAAACGTCCAAAACCTCATCTATTCTTAGCGTCCTTCCGTTATCCACTAATATCTCAATATCAATCAAATTGTCGTAAAGGTCAACTTTACCAAGCAGTTTACGTGCATCTATTTTTTTAGTTCCTCTCTTATTTTTCAAATCCCTTTCTATAATATAACTTTCCTTCTTCATTATCTCATTTATTCTTCTCTTTATTTCAGATAAAATATTATTTTCAAAGTATATCGAATAAACAAATCCTTTAACATCTGAATAGATTGAGGGAGTATCTGGAGTAATTCCGTATACTTCAATGACTCTAATTCCATCCGGAAGATTTTTATTTATTATATCTTTTAAATCAACAATATTAGCTTTTAAATACACATCAATATATTCCGCCTCTGATGTGCACCCAAATGGTAGTGGAAATCCAAGTGACAGCTTCGGCTTTTGTGAAAATCCCTTCGTAAATGATAGCTTCAAATTTGCTTTTCTTAATGCCATAACGAATATCTTTGTAATATCATGGTGTGAATAATATTTAAACCTCTCATCTCTTGCATATTTTATCCTGAATTTTATCTCATCCGTCTCCTCTTTTATACTTTTGAGTTTGTATGAAATATAATCTTCTTTTAAATCTCTTGCATCTTTATCAAATACCATCCCTACTTCACGATTGCAAACTTGGCATAGACTACAGCGGTCACGACAGTCTTCAGTAAGTTCTCCACTGTAAGCCTTCTCTCTCTCAGACAGTAAAAATTCCTTAGATATACCTGTGTCAATAAAGTCCCATGGGAGATTTTTTGTTGTATCCCTTTCCTTTAAATATTCAAGTGGATCGATACCCTCCTGTTCAAAAGCTTTATACCAGCATTCTATCGAGAAATGCTCACGCCATGAGTCAAACTTTGCACCCTCCATCCATGCTCTGTAAATTACCGATGATATAGCCCTATCACCTCTGGATATTACTCCTTCCAGCAGGGAGTACTCAGGATCGCGTGTCATCACTTTTACATTTCTCAATCTTCTTAGCATAGATTTTATTAAAAAAATTTTTCGCTGTGTCTCATCGGGACTACATTGTGCTTCCCATTGAAACGGAGTAAAGGGTTTTGGAATAAAAGTTGAAATGGTAATATTCAAAGATAATCTACCTTTCCCAACGGTAAGAATTTTTCGTACAAGTTCATATATAGCATATAGGTCTTCATCAGTCTCAGACGGTAATCCTATCATGAAATATAGCTTCAATAACCTCCAACCATAAGAAAGTAAAATCTCTGTATCTTTAATAATTTCTTCCTCGGAATAATACTTATTAATTACTTTTCGCAATCTATCTGACCCAGCCTCAGGTGCAAACGTTATACCTGATTTACTGGTTTCCCGGATAACTTTCGCTACTATATCATCAAATCTGTCAAGTCTCAGTGAAGGCAATGACAATGATAATTTCTCTCTTACAATATAAGGATAAATTTCATTTAATAACGATTTTAACCCGGAATAATCGGTACTAGAAAGAGACAATAAAGAAATCTCATCCATTCCAGTTTTTTTAATTGTTGAAAATATTTGATCTTTTACCTCTTCATGGTTCCTTTCCCTAATTGGCCTATAGATAAAACCAGCCATACAGAAGCGACAACCTCTGGAGCATCCTCTCATAATTTCAAAAGTCAATCTATCATGAGAAACGTCAATTATTGGAATTACAGGATGACTTGGATAATAAGAGTTTTTTAGAAACCTAGTTCTATAGACTTTTATCTTTCCAGGGACGCCTTTCTTAGTGGGCTCTGGATAAATGTAAGAGATTCCACCTGCTTTATTTTCTTTATAAAATCCTGGTATATAAATATTGTCAAATTTATTAAGAAGACCATTTAAAACATCTTCTCTCGTAGCTGACTCTCTTCTCAATCTTCCTATTTCACGAACAAATTCTACAACCTTTTCTTCAGCGTCACCGATATAAAAAACATCTATAAATGGTGCAAGGGGCTCAGGATTATAAGCTCCCGTACCACCTGCAATAACTATAGGCTCATCATAAGCTCGCTTATCAGAAAATATTTCAACGCCTGAAAGATCAAGAATATTTAAAATGTTTGTATATGTAAGCTCATAAGAAAGGTTAAACCCAATAATATCAAAGTTTTTTAAAGGGTATCTGGACTCAAGAGAATAAAGTAGGATTTTATTCTTTCTAAGCTCGCTTTCGAAATCTATCCATGGAACATAGGCACGCTCTGCAATTATATCAGGTTCGCGATTTAAAATATGGTAAAGAATATTAAATCCAAAATATGACATCCCGATTTCATAGAGATCTGGATAAACCAAAACAATAGATGTTTTTTCCCAAGTCCACTTTTTCGTGATAGATCCTGGTTCCCCACCAATATAACGACCGGGCTTTTCAACTTTTAATAAAATTCTTTCTAAAAGTTTATTTTGCAATTTTTAACCAGCTATTAAAAAATCAATCTTCAGGTATGAATAACCCGAGTAGGAAATAGACAACCAAACCGGGAATAATTCCCGAATAGATAATAATAATTGCTGCTATGATACGGATAATATTTGAATCTATATTAAAATATTTACCCAGACCGCCACAGATTCCAAGAATCTTTCTATCATCTTTCGATCGCGTTAATTTTTTTATCTCAAATGTTTTTCCACAGTAGGGACAGTATTTAAAATCCTCAGAAATCTCATTACCACAAAATTTACACTTTTTAGTCATTAATACTTCCTTCAAGTTGCAGCTGATTCGCTATACTTTTTAATGCATCGATTACATTCTGAATATGCTCATCCTCGGGAATACCAAGCTCTTGTATTCCCTGCATTATTTCTTCTCTATTAACCTTTGCCGCGAACGCTTTCTGTTTAAATTTCTTTTTAACGGAACTAACCGTTACTTCATAAATACTTTTGGAAGGTCTTACAAGAGCTACTGCTATAATAAATCCTGCCAATTCATCTACTGCAAACAATGTCTTCGCCATTAGAGTATCTCTTTTTACCCCTGTATATGAAGCATGACCCAATATAGCAGTTATAACATCTTCAGGGTAACCTTCATTCCTGAGTATTTCTGCTCCTTTATAGGGATGATCTTTTTCAGTTGGATAAGCCTCATAATCGAAATCATGAAGAAGACCAGTTATACCCCATTTTTCTACATCTTCGCTAAATTTTTCAGCATAGAACCTCATTGCTGCTTCGACAGCAAGAGCATGTTTCCTTAAATTTTCATTTTTTGTGTACTTACATAAAAGTTCCCACGCTTTTTGTCTATCCATAGTAATTCCTGCTGTTAATTGATAGCATTACTATCATATAGCTCTATAATAATACCTCTTTTGAGCAAAATTCTGGCAAATCTCCTGTGATAAATCAAAAAATACTCCTTCTCCCTACCCGGGAATCTTTTTAATATTTCCGCCTTTACTTTTAGCAAAAACTCATTTGCACTTGCCTCATCAAATTCATCAAATCTTAATCTTTTTACTGCCCAATCTGTATATCTCGTAAGCCATCTCATTTTTGAATCTTCGATCTGCTTTTCTCGATCGCCCTTTTTACGACTCATAATAAAAATATACTTCAACCGCCAAAATTTAACTTAAATAAATTAATTTATGTAGGATATAATTATTTTATGGTTTCTTTTTAGACTTCAAAATTTTCTGTTTCTTCAAAACCATACATTCAGACGCTACTTTCTGAATCTCATCAAATTCAAAAGGCTTTGTTATTACTCTATCAATACCATATTCTTTAGCAGTTTTTATATTAACCTGGCTTCCCCATCCTGTAACAAGTATGACGATCGTATTTTCACGCAGTTTTTTAACCTGAGTCGCAAGTTCAAAACCCGAAACCTGCGGCATACCAAGGTCAGTAAAAACGACATCTATTTCAGGATCTTTCTTAAATATTTCAAATGCTTCAATTCCATCCCTCGCACCAACAACATCATATCCCAATAATCTAAGGATATCCTCGAGAAGTACCTTTGGCCCTTCATCATCATCTACAACAAGTATCTTATTAATATATACATCAGTTAGCTCTACCTCTTTCTTTTCTATTATTCTTCTCTTCCTTGTTTTCTTTGCAGAGGGTAATAAGATTTTTACTGTCGTACCTTTACCTAATTTACTATCTATTAATATCCTTCCATTATGCCTCGTAACAATTCCATAAGTAATGCTCATTCCAAGACCAGAACCCCTTACACCTTTCGTCGTGAAAAACGGATCGAACACTCTCTTTTTAACCTCCTCTGACATACCAACACCTGTATCAGTTATTTCAACTTTTACATGTTTCCCTTCCATGGAAGTTCTCACTAAAATATCACCACCTTCCGGCATAGCATCTATCGAATTACTAATTATATTCATAAAAACTTCTCGCAACTCTGACTCATTACCCTCAACAAGGTCAATGTCACCAAATGATTTAAGGATATTAAAAAATATTCCTTTTGAATCTGCTTCATCTTTCCATTTAGGTCTTAAATATCTTATCGCATCATTGACTATATCATTTATATTTACAGTTGTAAAATGCTTATCACTTCTAAGACGTGTGAAATCTTGTATCCTTTGAACCGTTTCCGCTCCATCAAGAGCAGCTTTTTCTATTAATTCGAGCCCATGCTCAACCTCAGATGATATATTCAACCTTTTTAATAGCTGGGCTCGACCAAGAATTGCACTCAATACATTATTAAAATCATGAGCCACTCCACCAGCCATCTCTCCAAGAGCTCTAATCTTTTCAATATGTGCAAGATTCTCCTGTATCCGCTGGGCTTCCCTCTCTATTTGCCTCATAAGGAGAATCTGGGATATGAAATTTGCCATTACTTCAATAGGCTTTACCGTTTCGTCAGTTGGTTTCATACCACTCTTTGAATCATCCAGAGACAACATCCCTACAAGCTCACCTTCTTTATTAAGAAGAGCTACAAATAAATTATCCTCTCTATGCCACCTATCAGGTCCTGATTCATATTCCCTTTTTCCAAAATCAACTGTCTCCAATCTTAATATATGCTTCATTGTATGGGGAACATAACATGACTGTCTTCCAAGCTTTATGCCTCTATCGAAAACAGATTTGTAGTACTCCTTTGACGCCTCTGCTTTTTTTAATTTTTCTAATACATGATTATCAATACCGACTGCCCCTAAAATACGCCTGTAGGGTGGTTCGTCAGTAAAGACATAAAATAAAAGCCTTGAAAAATCAGAAATTTCAACAATACTTTTGCAAATTAATTCAAAAAGTAAATTATCATCTTTCACAGTAAGCATTTCCGCTGATACAAGACTAAATTCCTCTATTTCTTTAGCATACCTGACTAATTTCTCCTGTGCCTCTTTTATTTCACTTATATCTAAAATAATTCCCCTTGTCCCTTGAAAACTATTATCAATTTTAATTGACGAAATCTTTACCAATGCTGGAAACTGCTTTCCATCTGCTGTCTTTATACTGGACTCGAAGCTTATTGGAATCTCAGTTTTTCTCACTTTATTAAAATTTTTCTTCGCTTTTTCGTATTCACTTTCTTTAAATAACCTATAAATTACAATCCCTTTTTCAAGTTGATCGGAAGATATATTAAAAATTTCCATTCCTTGCTGATTTAAAAAGGTAATGTTTCCTCCCTTATCTGTTTCGAAGACTACACCAGGTAGTAAATTGGTTAGTTCCCTGTACTTTCTTTCACTTTCCTCAATTTCCAAAGTAGCAAGATGCCTTTCCGTAATATCTCTGGTTATACCTACCAGCCCTATAACTTCCCCAGATTCTGACTTTATTGGTACTTTTGTAGCCGAAAGCCACCTCGTTTTACCATCTCTTATAACCTTTTCAATTTTATCAATCAGAGGTAAACCTGTTTTTATTATCCTTCTTTCATCTTCAAAAGCCTCAGCGGCAAAATCCTGATCAAAAAAGTCAAAGTCAGTTTTGCCAATAGCTTCCAACGGATTTTTTATACCAAGAAGCTCTGCCTGGGCTTTATTTATTCTAATAAACCTTGATTCGACATCTTTAAAATAAATTGAATCGGGGATGTTATCCATTAAAGTTTGTAACAATTCTGTTTCAAATCTTAGTTTCTTTTCCACCTCCTTTCTTTTCTCTTCCTCATCAAGAGCATGAAGTGCATATGATATATCCATCCCAACTTCAACAAACAAATTTTTATATTCCATTCCAGATAAAATTTCCTTGTTGGATGAGGCAAATAGAACACCATAAAAATTACTTTCATACTTAATAGGATAAATAAGAGAACTAAATCTTTCACATGATTTATAAAGTTTGCAATTTTTACAGAATTCCTCAGGGAATCTTACTTCTAAAACCTGTTCCTTAACCTTAGCAAGATTAACACATTCTGGCAAATAAGCTGAAGCATTTTCTTTCAAAATATTATTAGCCCTTTTCCCCCATCCTATATTGTAACTTTTAATTGGAAGTTTCTTCTCATCAAAAAGAACAATCCATACTCTTTGAAAGACATCCGTTTCAACAAGATGACCACATATACCACTTAATAGCTTATCCCTATTCTTTTCTTTGGCTATATGTTGATTTACATTCCTGATAGCCTTTAATAATTTATTCAACAATTCATTTCTATATGTAATTTTGCGAAGTTCAGTCACATCAATAAAAATAAATCCATATAAATCACCGAATATATGATACATACGGATGATAAAATATTTATCTAAAGGCTTTACGTACGATTCAAAACTTATAGATTTATGCGTATCCTTCAGATCCAACACCGCTTTCAGATTGGGAAGGGCTGGTGGTGTATAAAAATCTTTCAACATTTTTCCAATATAGTCCTTCTTCTTCCGACCTGTAATTCTTTCGAAGGCAGGATTTATATCAATAAGTAAAAAATCATAACTATCTTTGCCTATCTGGACGAATTTTCCTATAACCTGTCCTTCAGTTATATTTTCAAAAGACTTACGAAATTTTAATTCACTTTCACGTAATTCATACTCTTTCTTCTTTATCTCTGTAATATCCCGCTGTGTACCCCAGGCACGTATTAGTTTCCCATCTTCAATTTCCCCGATGAAGTTATTCACAAAAACATGTGCATTACCCTCTTTATCTTTTTCAATAGACATTCCATCTATAAGTCTGAAACCATTCCTGATAAAACTTCTTAAATATTCAATATTATTTGGATCGTCCTTTATAAGAAGATTAGAAAGTCTGGCACCCAGAATATCTTCCTTTTTTTCAAAACCATACATCCTCGCCATCACATCGTTGCATTCGGCTAAATATCCTCTTTCATACATAAGCTCAATTATTTCATCTTCAGGAAGGTCTATTGGAACTGGCTCGTCAGCTTCGAAACACCAGATTCCTTCAGCGGCACAGGATAAAAGCGAATTATATTTTTTTAATAACTCTTTATATTTTTCTTCAAAATCGCTTTTTTCCATCGGAAGCATCTCTGCTAACTCTGATAAACTGCCAGCATATTTGGGTTATAGACCCAGCTTCAGTATTTATTCTCCCTTTTTACTTTTAAACTTTGAAAAAAATACTATCATCTTTTCAGGTAATAAAACCATTAATATACCGAAGACGATACCGACAACACCAACAAGTACAATAAACCACTTTGGTAATATTAAAAGTAATAATCCCACAACAAGCAAAATAATTCCCAAATTTCTCATGTCTTCGCTAAGCATATTTATCTCCATTTTTTGTTATCATACTTGCTTAAATATATGATTATATTTCAATATTGTCAATTATTTAAATTTCTGATACATAAAAGTGTTAAGTAAATCACAATTTGAAATATAGACCCACTTAATTTTGTCGTATAAATTATTGCAATTAACATTTTTAATAAATTTTGTAAATTTATTTGGTGTTTTCGAACAAAACATTTGAAAGTTATGAATATTTAAATAAAATTTGTGTCAAATGAAAAACATAACGCGTTTTAGAAAATGGATACAAGAAAAAAGACAATCCTTGATCAGAAATACGATATAAAAACGATAAACAAAGTTGATGAAAATGTTTTGCCAATTATTTCAGTAAGCCGACGATCCGATATCCCGGCATACTATGCCGAAAAATTTTTAAAAGACGTTAAAAGGGGATTCATATTATTTAAAAATCCCTTTAATTTTCAACGACTCAAAGTAGACATTAAGCCCGATAAAATATCAGCATTTGTTTTTTGGTCAAAAAACTATAGACCCTTCATGAAAGCACTTGAGAAAATAAATGAACTATACACCGGACGTTTTATTTTACATTTCACTATAAATAATTATAAAGGAAAGGCGAAAAATATCCTTGAACCAAATATACCTGAAAGTCTTGAGATGATCGAGTTAGCTAAAGAACTATCAGAAAAATATGGGAAAGAGAAATTATCTATTCGTTACGATCCAATTATAATTTCCAATCTGACTCCACTTTCTGAACGACTCGAATCATTTGAGGAAATAATTGAAAATCTGAATGGCTATATCTTAAGGATATATGTAAGTTTTGTGGATATTTACAAAAAAGTATCAAGAAGATTTTTAAAAAATGAGAACAGAATAAAAATAACAGAACCAACTGTCGAAGAAAAGGCGTCATTACTTTCCAGAATGAAGAATGCGGCATCGAAAAAGAATATAAAAATTTTAACGTGCTGTGAAGATCAGGTAGGTCAAATGGCAGGCATAGAGAAAGGGCACTGCATAGACGTAAACATCTTGAAAAAGCTATTTCCCGATGTACCTTTTACTAATGAGATTCGACCAACGAGAAATGAATGCGGCTGCTACTATAGCATTGACATCGGTGAATATAATACCTGTAAATCGAAATGTCTTTATTGTTATGCTAACAGATAGATTTTACCACTCAGGTATTTCTCCCCAGGACCATATATAATTCAGATTTATTATCTCACCCACCAGCTTCATTTTTTCAAGCATTCTTAAAATATCTCGTAGAATGGCGGTATGCAGCGATATATGGTGAGCCTTACCAAGTGGTCTTCCAAAGGGGAAATTAATAAAAGCGCATCTAGCAAGAGAAAAGGTCAGAGCCTGCTCATAGAACAATGTTAGTGTTGCAGTTGGGATTTTACTCTCTTCAATCAATCTCGATATTATACATGCAGTTTCACCTGTAGTCGCCGATACCGGAATTACTATAGCTCCATCTACTTTGCCTTTTTTCAATTCCCGAATCATCCTTTTAATATTCTTTTCCAAAAGTTCTCTATTCTCGTTAAAACCAGCAAAGCTATAGACATTCTCATAAATCTTCCCGACAAAACCTTCTTTCTGTAACAGGATTAACCTCTCAATAGGGCAGATTACATTTATATCCTCTTTAGCCTCAGAATCTTCCCAATCAATATTTACATATCTTAGCTGATTACTTTTTACTCTGGAATTAATAATTCTATACTCGTAATTCTCACTTTTACCTTCATTTGTAAAGGGTTTATCATCTTTATGATATACACCGGCTACGGAGATAAAGGCTATTGTGCTATCCACAAGCTTTTTCTGAAAAGGAGTCCATACGACATTTCTAAAAGGGAGTTGCTCCCTATAAATACGAGCCATCTGCTCATAAATTATCCTTTTATTCTGAGGTAGGTAATCAAAATTCGACCTTCTCATTGCTCCAAACTATCGATTTCAAATTATTTTGAAAAATTTTTAAAAAAACGCTCAGAAAAATAACACGTTAAAAGAAATTTTGCAAATATAAACCAAGTGTATAGTGTACAGTTCATTCACATGGTATACAGTTAAGGAGATTAATGGGGTTGATAGGG
>JACDNV010000023.1 GCA_017656425.1 Candidatus Neomarinimicrobiota bacterium
CCATCGCTGCGAATCTTGTAGTGAATAGCATCAAAATATACAATGACATAAACTGCCTCTAACGGACGCTGTTGCCAGTCTTTTCCCTAATAGGGATCCTACGGAGACTTCTTGAAGCACCCTATCGGTAAGACGACTGATGAAGGCAGCGGATAATTCCAGCCCATAAAGATCTTGTAAATGCTCACGGATATCCCGTCCCGAATAGGGATCCTACGGATACGCTCATTCCTCTGGCATACAAAGAGAGAATCTTACCCTCAAGATCGCCAAATTCACGTTGATGCCTGGCAATCAGCAATGGCTCAAATTCCCCTTCACGGTCTCGGGGCACATCTATTGCAATGCTACCAAACTCCCCTTTTAAATGTTTGGTGCTACTACCATTGCGTGAGTTGCTACCATGATGCTCTCTCTTCTGATAACGTTCATATCCCAGATGCTGAGTCAGCTCTTCCTGTAACAGCCGCTCAGTTAAGTGTTTGACGAGCTTTTTGATAACCCCGTTCTTACCAAGCAAATCATCCATTGTTTTTACGGTCTCCAAATCCTTTTCCAGTTTCTGAATGATGGCTTTTTCTAATTTCATGGCAAATACCTCCGTCTGTTAAACGGTTAAACATAACTCTCTGAAGGTATTTACACAACTCAGAAACAGTAAGAAAAATATTCCTTTATCCCATTTACACAAAAATTGGGACACTCCTTTTTACAATTTCATTATCTCATAATATACTCTGCAAGAGCTCTTCCCATCGATATATTTATGAAAAATATTTCTAACTTTAATAATGTCTTTCTTATATAGACTTGGTTTTCGTATTAATTCATCAATATGTTTTAAAATATCATCCCAGCTATACGCTTTTGGTCCAGGTGTAATTTTATCATATTCATAAACTAATTCTCTCTCATTTCTTATATATTCCTTATAGTCAAATGGGAAAAATATAATTGGCCTTCCCAATAATAAGTAATCAATATAAATCCCTGAATAATCAGTAATTAGTAAATCAAATCTACCTAAATGTTCATTTATGTTACAACAATCAAATATTGAGGCGTTTTTCATTTGAGTTATTGACTTTAATAATTCTTCACTAAATTTATTTGCATAATGTAATCTAACATATAAAAACATATTATTTTTTTCTAAATATTCATCTATTTTATGTTGGTTAAAATTTACTTCTGGAGGAAATTTAAATTCAGATCCCACATCACCCCTAAAAGTAGGAGCGTACAGAATTTCAAATCTATCTTTATTATTATAACCGATATTCTTAATAAGCATATCATTTCTTGGATATCCAGTTATTTTTACTCTGTGTCTATCAATATCAAAACCTTTAACAAACACCTCCTTACTTATTTTTGATGTTACCGTAATCATATCATATTCTTCTCTTAGATTAGGAAATAGCGTATATTTTATTTTTTTTATTAAAACATTTGACCCCATATTTTTTTCAATTTTATCGGATTTCCCAACTTTTTTTATTGGGACACCATGCCATAATAAGATTTTTTTCGTGTTTTTTGAAATAGCAAATTTATTTACATCAGTTATAAAAGAAGAAGATACTATACATTTACCAGCTCTTAAGCAATATAAATAACCAAAAATACCATAAGGATAATGGGCTTTATAACCCAACTGCCTTAATTTTTTAATAACTTTTTTATTTTTAGATAACCATATTGCTTTAATATTTTTATTTTTTTTATTTACAAATTCAAAAACTGCCTTACTGTTGTCACTATATTTCTGTCCATACCATGCACCAAATACCCAAACATTGCTATTTTTAGGAATTAAGGAAGAAATCCAATATATAGGCATATTAATTAAAAAAATAATAAATTTTAAAATTTCTTTAATCACTTTAGGATTAATATAAGATGCTATATTATTTTTAAATACTTTCTAAATTCATTCCTTTCCATTTGTATCGTATTTGGGAAAAAATATAATAGTAAGTAAATAAAAACCAAGTAAATAACTCCTGCAATCAAAACAACAAAAATAATATTTACTCGAAATCCAAAAATGGAAAATCCAAATTCAACAATCTTTTTTGAACTATATGCAAAAATAATTAACAAAATAACATTCAGTTGGTAAATAACATCTATTTTCCATTTAAACATTTTTGATATTAAAATTATTTGTGCATTTATAGCAATAAATTGTAATAATACCATTTTTATTGTTAACCCTATTGATCCTAACTCCAAGCCTGGGATTGGACTTGAAGATGACGCTATGAAAATATAGGAAACCGGGATACCTAGCAATAAAAAAAAAGTTACAACAGACATATATTTTTTTGTTTTTTCAGTCGCCAAAAACATAGCCGAATTAATTTGACCCAACGATTGATGTATCGGATAAAAAAGCATAATACCTAAAGGTATATATGCGTCTTTATAATCAGGACCTAAAACTATTAATACAATATATTTCGTCCACATCAATAAAAAACATGTAATAACTGCTCCTACAAAATAAATTAATCTGGAAGTCTTCCTATACAAATTAAACAATTTTTTTTTATCATTATTTTTATTTGCCTCAGATATTTCTTTCCAAAATATTTTTATAATAGAAGAAGTAACCAAAAGACTTATCATTCCAAGTTTCTGTGAAACTGAAAAAAAACCCTGTTGTATTGATCCTCCGAAATGCTGAAGAAGCCACTTATCAAAAAATATATTTAAAAAAGACATTATATAAAGCAATACTAAAGGAGAACAATAAGCATAATACTTTTTTACAATTTCCACTAAGGGCTCTTTTCCTTTATAAAAACAGTCATTATTTATTTCTAAAACTTTTAAGGATATTAAAGAAATAGTTACATATTCAACTATTATTATAATAAATAAATTACTAATAGTAATTTTATTTATTGATATTAAAATTAAAATGAAAAGAAAATGTAAGAATCCAACAGATACATTCATTAACTGAACAACAATTGTCTTTCTTAAAGATTCTCCAATATAAATAATTGTTTGCCATCCTTGATTCTTAGAAAAAGTAGCTATAAAAGCCAATATAATTAAGCTTTTATCATGGTTTTGCCAAATTATATTAACCCATTTCTGCGGTAATATTATTGCAATTAATATTATAACACCTATAAATTGTAAGATTTGCCACAAAAAATAGACTATATAGAAATAAATTGTTTGTTTTTTCTGTGAAATGAAAGTATAAAATGCTTTTGAAGTCCCTAATTCTAAAAGCTCTCTAAATCCAATAAAAACTCCTATTAAAAAGGTGAAATTACCATAATTACTAGGTCCTAGTTTTCGAGCTACTATTATTCCAGTAATAAAATTTATAATCATATATAAAAAGTTTGCTAATATTGAAACAATAGCTCGTTTCTTTATACTTGGAGCTCCTATTTCTACATTGAACATTTATTTATAAATATCCTTTATTTTTAATTTTCTTATATTGCCAATTAAAGTTTCCAAAGTGTTTTAATCCATTTCCAAAGCCAGCAGCGGTTAGTAAGTGCATATTTCTGACACCACTCTCGCACAGCCATTTGTATCTCTTCCTGAGACCACCATGCCTCTATATTATTCCATACTTCATTTACCTTAAACGCAGCTTGCTCCCCTGAAGAGAAAATAATACCAACTTTTTCTAATCTGTCAAATATTTGTGTAGCTTGACGGCAAAGAGACCAAGAATTTTTATCCCAGAATCCAATAGTAGGTATATTTGCTGACAGAGAAATATTGAGTGTCGTCCCTGGATGATCTAAAACTATCAGTTTAGCTTTCATCATATCCTGATGTAATCTCCCATTTTTTATCATTAAATCTTTAAATTTAATGCGAAAATAATTATAATTATTTAATGCACCACTTTCATTTGGATATGAATAAAATATTGTGTTATGGAAAACGTTGCTATCTAAATTATTTAAAAAATCAATCTTATGCTTTCTAGATTTTATTCTCTCTAATGGTTGAGGTACAGATGCTAATCTATATGGAAAAATATATTCACGCGTGCTCACTAAAAGTAACTTACTTTTATTTCCAAAGCTTTTTCTTTTGAACTTTATCAAATATGGCGAAGGTAAGGGGATTATATTTCCGCCATAATCCTCCTGCTCTTCCCATCCCCATGAGAAAAAAGCTAAGTGATTATATTCAAATTCTGCTGGGAATGAATATACTTTAGATATTCCACAATTACCCCCGTGTTGAGTACAAACTAGGTGTTCTCCATTTTCAACAGCACAAGCTAATTCAAATTTATCATCTTCATTCCAAAATAATAAAGGTCCGATTAAACGTATTTTACCTTCTTTAAATTTTCTTTTATTAGTGTTCTCAATGTTTCGAAATCTTAACGGCATAGTTTTTTCAATCAACCACATAATATCTATCATCCAAGGTAATTGAATTGCGTTTTTTTCATTTATCTTGTCTTCCTTATAATCTATCTTTATCTTAGGTTTATTATGTAATAATATAGATAGAAGAATAGAATTAAACAACCCTATTCCATATACTCCATAGCATCTGAAATGATGAAACAAATGACTTCTTAATGAATTTCTTAGTCCAATTCTCTTTTTTGTTTTTAAGGGAAGTGTAACGCTTTTTTCGATATAACTAACTTTCCATTTTTTTGGTATAATCGCTTCAAATAAACGTGAGAAAAGCCATTCATTATAATCCGGATTCAAAACACCCCGTTCTAAAAAATCGATAGAATCAATAAAATCCCATTCTATATCATTTTTTATTATATCGATAGAAATAATTTCATTTCCAAATTTTTTTAATACATATTCAATCCTTAACTGCTTTTCCCAAGTAGTATGCAAAAGTGTTAAAAGCCAAGGCTTTAAAATAATATTCCAAAATTTCTCGGAGTATTGACAATTATTAATGACATTTAATTTTTTTACTAAGTCTGGTAATAAAGTGTTAATGTATCGAATAATATTATCCGAATCATTTTTCATATCATCAGATGATTGATATGGATCTGGAACTATTTTTAAAAACTCTATGTGCTCGAGATATTTTTCCCTATTATAGCAACACCACGGACCTATTAATATATCTTTAGAAATATCAAAATCATCCGGTACTGTACCAATTATTAATCTTTTCATAAAAAGTATTATTTAGAATAATTTTAAATATTTGATCGTTTCTTTATACTCTTCCCATTGCCCGACATCTAACCATGATTTTTCTGAAATTGGGAAGACTCCAACTCTTTTACCTTTTTTTAATATTATTTTAATTAAATCAGTTATATCAAAAGCTTCATTTTTAGGTATATAATCTAAAACCTCTGGATTAAAAATGTACATTCCTGTATTTACAAGTAAATCATAGCGGGGTTTTTCAATAAACATTTTCAGAATTCCACCATTTTCTATTTCACATATCCCATATGGAATTATATGGTGCTGCAATGAACATACGATTGTAATAATATACCCATTTTTTTTATGGAACTTATAAATCTCTGTATAATCACTCTTTATAATAATATCACAATTTGAAACGCAAAATGGAGTGTAAATCTCTCCTACTAGATATTTCAATGCACCTATTGTTCCTAATGGTTTTTCCTCTTGGATAAAGGAAATATTATAATCGCCAGCAAAATCTTCAAAATATGCTTTTATCATTTTACCTTTATAATTTATAGAAATATAAAAATTTTTCATCCCAAACTTAGCATACTCATCCATAATAATTTCTATAACAGTCTTATCACCTATAGGAATAAGGGGTTTGGGAAGAATCCGCGTAAAAGGATCCAGTCTCTCACCTCTTCCACCTGCCATTATAACAACTGGTAAATTTATCTGATTGTATTTTATAGATTCTTCCCCACTATAAAACTTCTCTTTTATAATTAAATCTACTAACTTTCCATTTTTAATAACCGGAATATGTTTGATTGGATTCTTCTTAAATATGTCTTTAATCTCCTTATCACTATATTTCGGATCTATACTTATAAACCTCTTATTTGCAATCTTAATAACATCATCATCTAATGATACCCCTTTTAATATTGCTCTACGAAAATCCCCATCAGTAACAACACCACATATTTTACCAAACTCATTAGTAACTGCTATAAAACCTATTCCAATTTCATCCATTCTTTTAATGGATTCTCTAATTGTATAATTGTACATGATAGTGTACTTATCAATGATTTTACTCATAACACTATTTCTCCATTAATTAATACTAATTAAAGTTTTATCTCATTTATTTTTCCCTTTTCATCTATATACTCTAAACTAACTTTGGCTTTTGTTCTTTTCCAATATTTTTTTTCTAAAAAATTATTAATCTTTACAATTTCAGGCCGCTTTTTTATAAGATTTAATATATCATCGAAATGGAATATTTCTCCCTCTTTATATAATTCTCCAAAAATTACTTTGAAAAATTCAAAGTCCTCTGGATAATCAAGCGTAAGTCGAATATTGTCATAGATATGGTTCTTTGATATAGGTTCTATATCTAGGTGCTTACACAATCCTGTCTTTGTAAAGTAGTATATAAAACCCGTATCATTACGTTTAGTTTTATATCTCTTATAAACTTTTTTTATTGCGTTCATGGAAAAAGATTGTGAACCAACTCCCAATGGTAGACTATAACATGTCACTATGTCCAATGTATTGTATGAAATCAATTTCTCCATTGTTAAATCCATATAACGTGGTTCAGCAGTGATATTATCTCCATTTATCTCTATTACATAATCAAAATTAAATTCATTAATGGCATCGTAAAATCTTTTAATTATATCATTTCTCGATCCCCTGTAAACACTTGCACCATAACTCTTAACAATTTCCACTAACGGATCGTCTGAAACATCATTTGTTGTACATACTACAACATTTTCTTTAGTTAAATATTTTGAGTTAAATACTCTATCTAATAAGTGACAGACTACAGGCTTACCACACAAAATTTTGATAGCTTTATTGGGTAATCTTTCAGATGTTAATCTTATAGGAATTAAAGCTCCAATCTTGGGTTTCATTATTTTTTATCCTTATTTAAAATAATTGATCGTTTTTTTTAATGCCTTGATCTTGGGTTCTGCCTCTTCAATACTTCTGTAATTATTAACAAACTGCATAATTTTAGGTTGAATTTCCTCTGCTACCGGGTAAATACCTCCACTATAAGAAATATTCTTATATAAACATGGACATCTTTTTTATATCCTTCAGATGAAAAAAAGGCTCTCCTCATATATTAATGTCCAAGCGACATAAATTCCATCTCCACCAAAATCAATATATTTTTTCTGAATTCTTGCCAGGGGACATTCTTAAGCTCATATTTAACTGCAACAGTCCAATATGTATTTACATATCCTTCAGGTGTTTTTTGTGGAATTAAATATTCCCAATCTCTCATGACATCTAAAAACATATTCGTTATATCAATTCTTAATTTAACAAATGAATCTATCTTTTCTAGCTGAGCTAATCCTATTGCTGCCCGCAACCTCAGACATTCTATAGTTTAATCCAAACGCATCATGCCTTTTATAGTTAGGATATTGAAAAACATTCTTATCCATTATACGTATTCTTCCACCTGCAGATTTCATGATCGCGTATCCTAAACTTCTAAATATTTCATTGTTTGAGCAAGCTCTTCATCATTTGTAACTGCAATACCACCATCTTCTATTGTTATATGCTTTGAATTTTCCAAGCTATAGACAGTTATATGCGCAATTTCAGCGATAGAATGACCTTTATACATAGCCATATGGGCTTCTGCGGCATCGTAAATGACATATAAATTATATTTTTCTGCAATTTCCATCATCTGATCTAAATCACATGATAATCCATATAGAGACACAGGCATTAAAGCTTTAGTTTTCGGAGATATTTTATTTTTAATATCTTCCAAGTCTATATTAAATGTATCAGGATCAATATCTGCAAAAATCGGGACTGCATTTTGAGCTAATATTACCACTGCATTATAGATAACAGTTAATGGAGGGATAATAACTTCATCACCTGCTTGAACACCAACAGCGTCAAGAGCAACATGCAAGTCACTAGTACCAGAATTAAATGTAACTGCATATTTTGCACGAACTTTTTTTGCAAACGCTACTTCAAATCGTTTATTCATATTACCAGATGGTCCTGACATTTCTCCATATTCTGGAACTTCTTTTAGATATTTAAAATCATTTCCTTTAAATCTCCATTTTCAAAAAAGATATTCCCATTTTATGATTTCATCTTCCTCAATATCTCTATTTACTTTCCTGCCTATGACATATTTTAGCTCATCAGGCCTAATTTCGGTACCTGGGCGTTTAAAATCTAAATCTTCTTCTTTAATTATTTCACCTTTTTTAATATATCTCTTGGCCACAATACTTCTTCTAAATAAACCTCTTTGTTCCATTTCTGCATTTGAAATTACTCTTTTGTATTCCCCTAAAGCATTTACTATTCTCTTTCCTTCTTTTATTATTATTTCCATTTCTTTTGAATTAGCGGAAATAGCATGATCCCACCCGGGTAAATTTTTATCTAGAGTAAAATGCTTCTCAATTATTTTCGCTCCTAAAGCAATAGCAGCTAGAGGAATTGAAATCCCTATTGTATGATCAGAAAAACCAACGGGAACTTTAAACACATTCCCTAACATAATTATATTTCTCAGATTTATAATCCTATCGTCAGGTGGGTAAATTGATACACAATGCAATAAAACTACTTCTCTATTACCCGTTTTATAAATCTCATTTAAAGAAGTTTCTATTTCAGCTAAACTTCCCATTCCTGTAGATAAAACTATTGGTTTTTTCTTTTTTGCTATGTACTTCAAGAATGGTAGATTATTTAAATCCATTGATGCAACTTTAAAAAAAGGAACATTTAACTCATCTAAAAGGTCAACCTCTTCTGGTGAAAACGCACTTGAACAAAATGTGATGTGTCTGGTTCTACAATGCTCACTTAGTGTAATTAAATCATCTTGAGAAAGAGCAAATTTCTCTACCATTTGCTCAAGTGTTCCGAACCTTTCATCTGAAAAGCTAGATCTTTCTTTATAAAAGCTCATCACAAATAATGATTTTTTTGACCAAGACTGAAATTTTGCTGCATCACAGCCTAATTTTGAAAGTTTATCAACCATTTTCTTTGCTAATTCAATATCGCCGTTATGATTTGCACCGATATCAGCAATGATATAAGGTTCTTTTCTTTCTATTATCTCCTGATAAAAATTATTACGCATATTTACTCCATTTATTTATCGGTAAAATTTCACTCCACCAACCGCAAAAGATTCTATCATAATTGTAGTTAATTACTTCCATATACCTTTCTCTAAACCCTGGATTTTTCAATTTATATTTCAATTCTTTCATTTCGTCAAGTTTTCTTTTATATAGCAATTTTTCTTTTTCTAAGTGATTCCCCTCACAAAATTCTATAAGATTTTTATAATGATTTGTTTTTACTTTTATCCCTAGCATAAGTCTTTTTTCATTAAGTTTATTACAGAATCCAACTAAATTGATCTCTGACTGACGATAATAGGTTTTTACCTCTTTGATAAATCTTCCCTTGCAACCATTCAATAATAATACAGTAAATATCCACCAATCAACTGCAATAATGTCTTTAGGAATATATAAGGATTTTATTTCTTTTACATTAACGGCCGTGTTTGACAATCCAAAGTAATTTTTATCTATAATTTCATCAATATTATCATATTCCATTTTAACTCCCAAATGTAATAATACATTTGATCTAATTTTTTTCTTCTTAGAATCAACAAGTTCAATTTCATTAAACACAAAGGAATAATTTTTCAACATTTCTTCTGAAAGAGAAATTCTATTTTTTGAATAGTAATCATCTGCATCGGTGAATATTATTGTCTCATATTGATTTTGAATTCCATATAATATTCCTTCATATCTAATCTGCGCGAAGGACATTTTATCCTCAATATTAATTATTTTAATTCTTTTATGACATATCTTACTAATATCTAAATTGGCCTGATCATTTAATATTAACAAATCAAAATCATGTTCTATTTGAAATAATATTGTTGAAAAATAATCCTTTAAAAATTTCTCGACTCCTGGATAGACAACAACGATAACAAGTTTACTAGATTTCTTCATTTTAAAAAATTTTAAATGTTTTGTACTTCATAAAACATATTCATTTTATTCTCTTCCCAGGGTTTCCAACGATAACTGCATTATCCGGAATATCTTTTATTATAACACTCCCTGCACCAACAATAACATTTTTTCCTATTCTTACACCTTGAATTATTGTGCTCCCAATACCTATAAAACTTAAATCTCCTATTTCTACACCACCTGAAATGTGGGCACCAGGTGCAATATGACAGTGATCTCCTATTCTGCAGTCATGGTCTACTTGCGCGCCTGTATTTATAATAGTATTCTTTCCTATGGTAGTATCAATATTAACCACACAACCAGGCATAATAACTGTCCCATCTCCTACTTCTACAGTTTTATCAACAATAGCTTCAGGTGAGACTATGACAGGAAATTTAAATCTTAATTTTTCAGAGATTTTAAATAATTCTAATCTCTTCGTATTATTTCTTATGCTACCAATAGTAATTAAGGCATGAGTTATACCTTTTTTTCGGAAATACTCCAAATTCTCATCTGTGCCTATAACTTTAACTCCTTCTACTGAATTCCCTACACTATTATTATCAACAATGCCTATGATTTTAAAACATTTAAGTTTATTTAAAACAGAAATAATAACTTTACAATGGCCACCACCTCCTATTAAAATCAATAAGGGCTTTTTCATATTTTATTCACTTTTAATAGTTCAATTATATATTCTATTTTATTATTTTAAAATTTACTGAAAATAGGATATTTAAAGTTTTCTCAAGCATATCATAAGCTTTCTCAATTTTATTGCGCTGACAATTTAAATAAGGATTCTGTAAATGTAAATGACGTAGATACCATATAGGCCGTGTTTGGACTCTGTTTTCATACAGGTATGCCATTAATTATTCCCTAACCTTCCCATATACCATTTTATCAATCTGTAGACAGTAAAACTAATAATTGGAGACCGCACAATCTTGAGTATCTGCAAGATGTAAACAAGGAATATTATCTGTCTTTCTCTTATAAAGCAAATAATTCCGCTTTTTATATTAATATAATTTATTAATTGTTCTAATTGAGCTAAGCATAAAGCTGCCTGTATATTAATTAAACAGAAATTATAGTCGATTTAATATATCGTATAGGATTATCCTTTGCTTGTGTTGTTAGATATTTAGCTCTCTCAGCGTATTTTCTATTTGTTACAATCATTCTTCCACCACCAGCTGCAATAATTTTATTTCGATTAAAGGAGTAACAACTAATATCACCAACAGGTTCTATGTAGCAATTTTTTAAGGGAACTTTGTAATAATAAGTTCATAGGCTTTCGGCAACATCCTTCACAACCTTAATATTTTTTTCATTATAGATTGTTAATAACTCTTTCATTTTAACTGCATTTCCAAATATATGAACTGGAATGATTGCTGATATTCTTCTTTTCGTCTTTTTATTATATGTAGACCCATTCTTTAAAAAGTCATTTTTTTAATAAATTATAATGTTTTCTCGACATCAATATTGTAATAATCATCACAATCTATAAAAATAGACTCAGCATTTAAGTATCTAACTACATTAACTGTAGCAATAAAGGTCATAGTAGGTACAATAACTTCGCCTTCAGGCATTACACCTACCAATCGAATTGCTACATGTAAAGCCGAAGTTCCATTTATACAAGCAATTGTATATTTTGCAACTGTAAATTTGCAAATGTAATTCTCAAATTCTTCCACATATTTACCAGATGAAATACCCATTCACTATCTGGGCATTCTTTAATAAATTTCCACTCATTACCTTTAATACTTGGTACCGACAAAGGAATAAAATCAGACATTATAAATCCTTGTCTTATAAATATCCAAATTGTTCTCGAACCATTCTATGAGTCCACTTAAAGAACTGATATTTATCTATTCCATGTTTTTTGCTTATTCGGAGACATTCATTAAGGATAATATTCACTTTCTTTTGTAATCCTGACTAATGCTTTCTTTGGAGTTCAGGACAACTATATATGAACAAGATTTTCAAGAAAAAGACAAAAAAGCAAACATCTTCACCGATGGGCCTGATATATTAGTAAATCCTGCTAAAATTTACCATTATTGAATTACAAAAGGCATAGAGCATAGTTTTAAACCAGCATCTGACGAGTAGTTTGCCCTTCCAGTTAAACCTCTTTAGAAACTCCTTTATTGTTGCTTCAATATTTGAATATAATGTTCTACACTCCAATGTTAATTTATACTCTTACATTAAAACACTGCTTAACAGGAAATTCTATCAAGTGGAATCCTATAAATCCTGCCCCAACTGAAACCAAAGTAATATATTGTGCCAATGTCATTTTTACCCTCAACTACAATATATTTTTCAATAATTGTACTAAATCATCCTTACTGATAATTCGTGGATTATTTATCATCCGTTTAGGATTAAATCCATTTTTTACAATAATACTTATACCCTCTTTGTTAATTCCCAACTTTAATAATCTTGTTTCTAATCCAATTTCTTTCATAGTACTAATAAATTTATCCCTTGCCTTTTGATAAGTGTCTACATTCAAAATTTTAAAAAGATTAAACATTATTTTTCTTACAAACATTACTCCTCTATTATCTTGCAAGTTATGAGAGTCAACATCACAATTAAGTCTCATAAGATATGGTAATGTTAAAGCAACTGCATGTCCATGGGGAATATTATAATAAGATGTTAAAGGATAAGATAAAGAATGAGCAGCTGTGGTTTTAGCAATATTGATTGCTTTACCTGCGAGATTACTACCTAATAGCATATTTTTTCTTGATATTTTATCTGGATTGTTTACAGCATTTACAATATTATTTAAAATTATTTTTAATGCTTTTTTACTATACTTCCTCGATTCTTCAGTTGAATTAACGGACCAATACGATTCAATTGCATGACATAATGCATCCATTCCAGAACATGCAGCAACATACGGTGGAAGACTTTCTGTAAAAACTGGATCTAATATAGCATAGTCAGGCATCAACAAATCATTTTCTAGAGAAAACTTTTGTTTATTAATATATATAACTGAGAAACAGGTCGATTCAGCTCCAGAGCCCGCAGTAGTGGGTATCGCAATTGTAGGAATTTTTTTTTTGGTTGTTAGCGAATTATTATTAATAATTTTTTCTATATCATCCTCTTGTGTATATAAAATTGAAATAGATTTCGCCATATCTAAAACACTGCCGCCTCCAATCCCAATTATTAAATCAGATTTTGACTTTTTAAACTCCTTAATCCCTTTTTTAATATCTTCAATTTTTGGGTTTGGATCAAAGTCATTAAATTTAATTGTATCATACTTATTAAAAACAACCTTAAATAAATTTTTAGCACCACATAGTTCAAAAGATTTTTTGCCAGTTACAACGAAAATTTTTTTAGGATTATGTTTATTTAAAATATCTTTTAATTTCTTATATTTACCATATCCAGCATATATTATTTGATTCACCAATTTACTCCTTTAAAAAGTTCATAAAATCTATCTTGTTTTGTTTCGGGGCAATAGTAGGCCTACCCAAATTTTTTCTAGCTCCTTTATTTATTTTTAATTCCAATAACGAAGGCCCATCTATGGATTTTAATTTCTCTAGTGATTTTATAATTCCTTTTTTTGTTTCTGCACTAAACACATTCCTATAGCCACACGCCTTTGCTATCTCTGGGATATTTATTTTAAAAGCAACCGTTTGTAATCCACCCACTGAATCATGTGCACCATTATTAAAAACAATGTGTTTAAAATTTCTGGGGGAAATCGCTCCCACAGTAGCTAGTGCACCCATATGCATTATTAAAGCACCATCACCATCAAAACAATAGACATTCCTATTTGATTTTTCAGTAGCTATCGATAAAGCAATTTGTGATGCATGTCCCATGGATCCTATTGTCAAAAATTCTTTTTCGTGTCCCTGCCTTTTTAATTCCCTATACTCAAATAATTCTCTTGAAATCTTTCCAGTAGTCGAAACAATTATATCATCTGGATCCAAATTATCAACTATCAATTTTAAAGCTTCTTCCCTATATAAAGTATATGATAATTCTTCGTTTCTCGATGATTGATACTGAGAAAAAGTCCCCTTCCTAACAACGAATGCATACGGACATTTATTAAGTTTTATAATTTTAACTGCCTTTTTAATTTCCTCTGAAGTCTCTTCCATATCCTCAGGTAAAATAGAATAAGGAATTTCTAATACTTCTAGTAGCTTTAATGTAATTTTACCCTGTTTTACATGTTGAGGTTCGTCCTTTTTACCGGGTTCGCCTCGCCAACCAATTAATAAAATCATCGGTATACCATATACTTCTATGTCAGCAAGCGATACAAGTGGATTAATAGCATTTCCTTGTCCAGAATTTTGCATATAAACAAGACCATACTTCCCCGTTGCAAGATAATAACCTGCAGCTAATGCAACAGCATTGCCTTCATTTGCAGCTATTATATTTTTCTTACCTTCGACATTATCATATATGAATGAACAAAAGTCTTTTAATAGAGAATCTGGAACTCCAGTAAAAAAATCTATGTTATTACTTAACAACAAATTATAAAATTGCTCACATTGTATCATAACTGCCCTTCTTACTTTTTTATACCTATTTACTTCCTGGGATTAAAGTTATTAATTCTTTTATAGGGAAACAATACTTCTCAGCTTCTAACGCTCTACCATTTTTTAGGATAGTCTTAGCAACTTTAACCATAGCTGGATAAGCACTCCTTAGTAAATGATTTGCATATATAACTAGATTCACTCCTGCATCCACCAACTCACTTTCTGTTATTCCATTATATGTCGTTGGTACTACAATCAGTGGCATTCTCTTTCGTAACTTATTATATTCTTTACAAAATGATAATATTTCTTTAGGAGATTTTTCTTTACTGTGAATTAATATTCCATCAGCACCGGCATCAATGTATGCTTCAGCCCTTCTTAATGCATCAGGTAATCCTTTTTTAAGAATCAAGCTTTCAATTCTTGCAATAATCATAAAATCATTTGTTATCTGGGCTTTTTTCCCTTGCTTAATTTTATATGACATACTTTCTATTGAATCTTGGGTTTGTAAAACCTCTGTTCCGAAAAGAGAATTTTTCTTTAGGCCAATTTTATCCTCAATCACAACAGCAGATACACCTAATCGTTCTAAAGTTTTTACCATGAAAACAAAATGTTCTGGTTTACCACCAGTATCTCCATCAAAAATTATGGGTTTAGTTGTAACCTCAAGTATTTGATTTATAGTATTAAGTCTAGAAGTAAAATCTACGCATTCTATATCTGGTTTTCCTTTTGCTGTAGAATCTGTTAAGCTACTAAGCCATATTCCATCGAACTCTTCAATTTTACCGTTTTTGTCTACTTTTATGTTTTCAATTATTAAACCAGTTAATCCATTGTGTGCTTCAAGAAATTTTATTATAGGTTTATTGTCTATTAATCGTTTTAACATACTAAGTCTAATTTCTGGAGTCGTTCCTATTTCTAAAATCTTTGATTTTATATAGCTTGAAGACACTCCCTTCGTATAAGGAACCTCTATTAATTGTCCCCCCCACTCTTTTAACACTTCAGTAACTCTTTTTCTTACTTTTCTTTGGACCCCAGTCCTCCAATCATCTCCATGCACCACATAATCTGGTTTATATTTCCTTAAATTAGGGACATAATCAAGAGTTTCTTGAGGTACTACTTTGCTTACACCTTTAATATTTTCGACAATCCTCTTTCTTTGTTCAAAAGTAAGAAAAGGTACTCTTTTATAACTAGCAATAGCTGTATCAGTAAGTAATCCAACTATTACTTCTCCTAACTCATGTGCTTTTTTAATTACGTTTATATGTCCGTGATGAATTATATCTGCACTCATTCCTACATAAACTTTTTTTGTTTTGATTGGTTTCATCATCTCCTTCCTATCTTATTTTTTAGCATCAAATTAACAAATATTATATTCAATATATTCATATTAATGAAAGCTTTGAATTAATTCCTATTTTTATATTTTCTGGTAATTTTCTCAGGAATCAGTAATCAATTTTTTTGAATTTGAGGATAATTTTGATGAAGTTACCCAATTCTAACTCCAACTATTTGAAAATTCAACCCCTGAATTGGTCTTTTTTCGACCTTCTCCGTAAGACTAAAACCAACAAACCGTTGAAAACTCAAGCGATCGATCAGTGCATCTTCCAGTACCGGATCACTTAGATTATATAAATATTGCAGAAAAAGAATCTTTATCATTATACTACCCAAGAATACTGGATCTGCCACTACGCGAAGGCTTATAGCTCTTTTATACCGCCTCTACAAGGTAGGACCAATATATCAACTGGTTAACCTTTTGCAATAATTTGTCTGTTCTCGCTCGTTTCTTGCGATTAGAAAAAGCAGTATCTAAAAGATTTAGTTTGCCTGCAGGTTTTCTGATCAGCTGATTTACCTCCTATCTTCCATGTTTTTCAAGAAGATAGCTTTTCTAAGGATAAAACTCAATACAAAAATCATTGTTGATATATTTCAATTAAATCAAAGATTTCTCTTAATTTAATTCTGGCTTTGTTTCTATTATTTTTTTTCATTTCTATACCCACTTGGAATATTTACAATTCTATCCTCAAACCATTCAGAGTTATCTAAGTTACCCTTTTGACAATCTTTATACATTTCCAATTTATTCATCAATCGCCAAATCGGACGTGTCATTACACCATTTGAATTTGTCTCTTCGAGAAATTTATCTCGTTCTTTTTTGTCTTTTAATTGAACACAATTAAGCCAGAAGTTAGATCGTGAGTTTTTGGGTTCATTTACAAATTTAATAATTTCATTATCTGATTGCTCAAGTGCCGAAAAAAAGCTTTTATATAACTTAGCAGTTTGGCGTTTGTTTTCAATTATCATCTCTATATTTTCCATTTGGGCTACACCGATTGCTGCGGTTACGTTTGTCATACGATAATTGTATCCAATTTCGTCATGAATATATTCCCATTTATGTGGTACTTTCGCTGTTGTGGTAATATGTTTTGCTTTTTCCGCAAATGCTTCATCATCGGTGATAATCACTCCCCCGCCGCCTGTGGTAATTGTTTTATTGCCGTTATAACTGATGATTCCAGCTAAACCAAATGTTCCAGTGTGCTTATTTTTATAAAGAGAACCCAGTGACTCTGCAGCATCTTCAATTACTGGAATATGGTATTTATCAGCAATCTCAACAATCTCATCAATTCTGCAGGGGAAGCCGAATGTGTGCATGGGAACAATTGCAGATATCGGTTGGTTTGTTGATTTATTGATTTGTTGATTTGTGTCTGGATCATATTTGCTGTTTTTAGATAGCCAGTCATCTAATTTTTCCGGTGACATCCCCATGGTGTCTAAATCCACGTCTATAAAAACCGGGTTAGCACCGCAGTGTGATATGGCATTTGCAGTAGCGACAAATGTCAAAGGTTGAGTAATGACTTCATCCCCGGGTTTAACTCCGGCTAATTGTAGCGCTACTTGCAAAGCAGTCGTTCCGTTAACAACAGCTACTGCATACTTGGCACCGGTGTATTCAGCCGTCATCTCTTCAAATTGAGTAACATATTTACCCACATAAGAAACAAACGTTGAATCAATGCAATCATTGATATATTTTTTTTCGTTACCCAAAAATACAGGCTCGTGAAGGATAACCTGCTCTTTATTCCCATAAATTTTCTTGATAAACCTAACCACTTTCTCAAACATTACTTAAATATTCCTATATTTTGATGAATATGGATCTGAAATTATCCCATCTTTTAAAACACAATGAATTTCTTTTAGTCCTTGAGGTACAGTTTTAGTAATTTCAAACCCTAATTCGCTTTTTATCTTAGAAAAATCGACTCTATAATCTCTAGGGTCTTCGTCCTTTTGTACATATTTTATTTTTGCCTCGGGAACAATTTTCATTATCTCCTCTGCAATCATTTTCTTTTGATAATTCTCATTTGTTGCGCCTACTCCATATACATCCTGTTTCACTTTCTCTTTCGGGCTTTCTAAAACTAATATGCAAGAGCGCACTAAATCTTCAACATGACAATAGGGTCTCCAAAACTGTTCTCCAAATATGATTAACTCTTTCCCCAATGTTACATCTCTAATAAATTCGTTAACTGTTAAGTCAAATCGCATTCTTGGTGACAAACCATAAACCGTAGAAAATCTTAAAGCTGTTGGAATGAAGTCTTTTCTAATTTCGCTTTCTAATAAGTATTTTTCAAATTTTACTTTTAATCGGGCATATAATGATACAGGATTTAGCGGTGATTCTTCATTAACATATCCATTGCCTTCCATCTTACCATAGATGCTGCAAGTTGAGGCAAAAACGAAATGTTTAACATTTGTATCATCATTACAAAAATCATATAGAAACTTTGTAGCCCTCCAATTAATAACTTCAGCTAATTCCGGTTGTTTTGCGCAAGCAGGATCCCCCACAATTGCAGCAAGATGCACAACATCTGTTACATCTGTTAATGCTTTTTTCACTGTTTGTTCATCTCTCACATCACCTTTAATAAATTCAAAGTTAGGATGGTTATAAATACCTATCAAAGATTCTCCACCAAAAAGAAGCACATCAAAACCTTTGACGTAATAGCCTCTTTCTAAAAGTTGTCTTACCAAGACACTACCGATATAACCGGCTGCACCAGTAACTAAAATTCTTCTCATATTTTATTTTCCTAATTACATTTATTAATAATACTATAAAATTACTTCTATGTATTATGATGAAAAACGGCATCAACTACCCTCATTGCTTCATAAACACCATTTGGGTCGCGAACATCACCGGGAAATATTTCTATACTTTCTTTGACTTGTTTATCAAAAGTATTAATTCATCCCCAGGAGTTAAATGAATTATAATGGACAAATGCTTTCACCTTATATCCAAGTTCGACTAAACGTTCAGCAAGATGACTTCCAATAAACCCACTGGCTCCCGTGACTAGGATTTTTTTCATTGATTATTTTCCTGTTGCGTTTTACGCTTCTCAATTCTATTATTTCCCATAATCTGCTCCCCTTTTCTTCTTTTTCCTATTTCTATAAATTTACTGTTTGGATAGTTCGCTTTTAGTCATTTTTTATCTCTTTTGGAATTCGCAACGTAACAAAAAGTTTTTTTTACTTTAATTAATACGTGGTGCACTTTGCGCACGTTGCGAGAGGTATTATAATCCATTGACGATACATTTATAATACCATTCTTTTTTTCTTACTCCATCAGGAGATCCTTTTGGGGCAAATTAGCTCTGATGGTTTTTACCCTCTCACTATAAGTACGGCTTCGCCACCTCAGTCACATTGTACTGAGATGGCATAGTAATTAATGAAGTAGAAAGTTTAACTAATTTGATTTATATCACCCAACTTTTAGTGTTAAACAACTTACTTCAATTATTGCCACATATTTTTTTAAATCGCGGTAAAATTTATATTTATAATAATATTTATGCAAGAGAAAATTTGAAGTTTTATATGCTAGCCCTGAAGGTTCATAGAATTCCTTTAGAGGGTCTCTTTCCCATAGGGATCTCTTCCCCAGAAGGATCTCTACCATGTTAATAATCAAGTATTATTTTACAAGGTTAACATTTGGATGCCTCCCACTGGGTTAGTTCTTAAAGAACATTTTGTGCGAGAATGGGCTATTTTGTATTGCTCGTCGGAGCACAAAATGTTCTTCTTTTTCTCTACCCATTTTGCTATCCAGGAATCATCGAATATTCTCATGAATCAATCTACCATTCGCGATAGTCTTATGGATTACTACCAATCTTGACTTCGCACGCTTACATTCGATTATTTCGGGGCGTTGCAAACTTCGAGAAGAAATAGTCTTTAACCTTTTCAGAGACCCCTTAGCAATCACTCCGTGATGTTTGATTTCAAGAATATTCTTCATTCCTGTTTTCTTACAATGACTCAACATATTCCAATAACATATGGTTCTTCGTAAAGTAATATTCTGCGCACTCTTCGAGCCAGGCTATTTGCTATGGAAATTATAGCCTTTGTCTTTGCTTTTCCATGAGAAACACGATTGAATTTATCAAGCAAAAATGGATCACGGCGAATTGCTTGCCAGGATGCCTCAACAAATATATTGCGTAGAATTCGATTTCCCATATGTGTCAATGAACCTCTTCGTATTTGTTCGCCACTGGAATGTTCTGAGGGCGATAACCCTATATACGAAATAAACTTATAATAACTTGGAAAACGATTAATATCACCAACTTCTAATATAATTGTCATTGCTGATAAAAGACCTATTCCAGGAACTGTTCTTAATAATTTTACCTTAGCCTGATATCTTTCCAATCTAGATAACTCAACGATTATTCGGTCTAACCTGTAAATACTACTTTTGATCTCTTCGTATTCATCCAGCATAAAATTGAATGCCTTATGATAATATTTATCTTCAAATGGAGGAGAACGTAACCACATTATAAAGTCCTTTGACCAATATCGGTTCCTATTATCTGATAGTCGTATACCATAAAACATTAAATCAGATTTTATCTGATTCTGTATAATCACCTTACGTTTCATAAATTGTGCCCTTTTCCTGAGTATGCTGCGATGATATACCTCCTCAGATTCCGGAATCCTTATAGCAACCAGATCACCTCTTGCTAGTTCCCTTGCCAATCTACGACTATCATTTTTATCTGTCTTTACGCAACTACCCGGTTTAATAGGTATGTTTTGAGGTGACACTATGATAGTTGAAATGCCTATGCCGTTTAGATAATTAGCAAGCCCATAACCAAAACAACCTGCCTCATAAACAGCCTTAAATTGTGCACCAGGAAAGTGTGCCTTTAATGTTTTCACTAACTTCTCTTTCTCAGGTGGTGCAACAAAACTCTTGTGTTCACAATGCTTGCTCCTTATCGTAACTGACCATTTTTTTCTATGTAGGTCAATTCCTATGAATAATGTTTGCCCCGTCCAATCCTTAATATTACCTTTGTCCATTGGTAAGCCTCCTTTCGTTTTTTATTTTGAGTATCCTAAAAATAAGGGAGGCTTACTTATTATTAAACATAAAAACTTCGAGATGAGATGAGACTGGCTAGCCAGGTGGTAGCAGAACCTTGAACTTCGAAAATTGAGCTTATGGACTTTGAACTTCTACCCTCATTATGCCAAACTAACTATGTCTGCAAAGATAAGATACGCTTCTCACAGTGATCTATATAAAATGTAAAAATTACTCCCAATTCCTATAGGGAAATTCATATAAACCTATTTGAAATCATTGAGTATTATATTATTGAAGAACACATTTTTGATTTTTTGAATAACTTATAAAAACGCTATTTATATTGAGAATTTTAAAAATAAAGAACCTGTCCAATTTACAAAGATAAATACCTTTTAACCCTTTCTTCAATCCATCTATACGTTATCTTTAAACCTTCTCTCAACGGCATATTCGGTTTCCATCCAAGTTTTTCCATTATCAATCTATTATCCGAATTCCTCCCTCTAACTCCAGTAGGTCCAGAAATGTGTTTTATCTCAAGTTTTACCCCTGCTATATCCATAACCATCTCCGCAAGCTGATTTATTGTTACCATCTCTTCGGACCCAATATTTACAGGACCTGTAAAATCTGATTCCATTAATCTCCTCACACCTTCCAAACACTCATCTATATACAAAAACGATCTCGTCTGCTTACCATCTCCCCATATTTCTATATACTTCTCTCCTTTTAACTTAGCTGTTGCTACTTTCCTGCATATCGCTGCTGGAGCTTTCTCCCTACCATCATTCCATGAACCCTCCGGTCCAAATATATTATGAAACCGTGCAATTCTTACATCAAGTCCATAATTCCTATTAAACGCTAAATACATCCTCTCACTAAAAAGCTTCTCCCATCCATACTCGCTATCAGGCATCGCAGGATATGCAGATTCCTCTGAACACTTTGGATTCTCCGGATCTCTTTGGTTATACTTAGGATAAATACACGCTGAAGAGGAATAAAATACCTTTTTTACCCCGTATTTCACTGCCCAGTTATATGCATTAAAATCTATCAATGTAGAGAAATGCATCATATACATATCACTCTTTTTTACAGTAAAGACAAACTGTCTTTCCACATTTTTGGTGATAGCTTATATATCTTATTATATCCTATATTTATATGCTAGTGGTTCTATAAATTATAGATATTTCAAATCCCTTTCTTTCATACAAAAATCTACTCGCCTAACCTTTTAACCCAATAGCCTACTTAAAGCCTCATTTTCCATATACCAAAGCCTTTTCTTAATTTTTCTTAACATTAATTTTCCCATCACTATTCTCAAAATTCTACTTTAATATTATTCACAGATCCCTATCAATAGAATTTCTATAGTAATCATAAAATTTTTTAATTCCTTCTTTTAAACTTATTCTTGGCTGCCATTTAAATTTTTTAATCCTTGAAATATCAAGAAGTTTTCTGGGTGTACCATCAGGTTTTGATATATCATACCTTATTTCACCATCAAATCCAACTATTTCTTTTATCATTTCTGCAAATTCTTTTATTTTTACATCTTTTCCAGTCCCGATATTTATAAATTCTCCAATATCTTCAAAGTTGTATCTATCCATTAAAAATAAACAGGCATTAGCTAAATCATCCACATATAAAAATTCTCTGTAAGCATCTCCTGTTCCCCAGATTAAAACAAAATCCTTTGTTATTCCTATTTTTTCAAGATTTTGAACAATTGAATTCTCATCTTCTAAATTTATTTTTTTATCTAAGCCAAAGCCAATAGGATATTTTTTCATATCCTTTTTTATACTATCGAAATTTTCTTCTTTTAATAGCTTTGCAAGATGAAATTTTCTTAATAATGCTGCTGGAACATGGGCTGTTTCTAGATTAAAGTTATCATTTGGACCATAGAGGTTTGTTGGCATAACTGAGATAAAATTTGTTCCATACTGTTCATTGTAATACTTACAGAGTTTTATTGCTGTTATTTTGGCAATTGCATAAGGTTCATTTGTAGGCTCCAGTTTCCCTGATAAAAGATATTCTTCTTTCATTGGCTGAGAACAGTTTCTAGGATATATACAAGATGAACCGAGATTGAGCAATTTTTTTACACCAAATTTATAAGCAGAATTTATCACATTAGCTGCAATCATTATGTTATCATAAATAAACTCAGCGACATAGGTTGAGTTTGCTAAAATGCCCCCGACTTTTGCTGCAGCAAGGAAAACGTACTCAGGCCTTTCTTTTTCAAAAAATTCCTCTGTATCTTTCTGTCTTCTTAAATCGAGTTCTTTACTGGTCCTAAAAACAAGATTGTTATATCCCTCTTCTTTCAATTTCCTGACAATAGCAGAACCCACCATTCCTCTGTGCCCGGCAACGTATATTTTTGAGTTTTTATTCATAATGACTCCTTATCAAAGAAATTGTTTTTTTATATCCTACAAGATTTTTCATATTGTCATAAATTTTCCGTAAATATTTATAATCCCTATTAATCTTATCATTTGTGAATAATTCAAAACAATCAGGTTTTACTATTATCAATTTTTAAAATAAAAATTCTAAAATCTATTTTTGAATTTTTACAAAAAACCAATCCTTCAACTTTTATATATTATTTTTAATAAAAACGTTTAAACCTATTTCTACCATATTCCTATCTATAATTTCGAAATTCTATGCTCTGTGTAACCAAAGCCTTTTTCTTCTGAAATCTTTATCCCTTCTCCTTGTGGTTCAAGACCAACTGATTTCATGTCATAATCAACCATAATTTTTATAAGCTCATCAAAAGTTGTTCTTGGTTGCCACCCAAGAACTCTTTTAGCTTTTGTTATGTCTGCCAGAAGAAAATCAACTTCTGTCGGGCGAAAATATCTTGGGTCAATTTCAATTATTACATCACCTGTTTTTACGGCAGTTACATTCTTTTTTACACTTTTTACAATACCTCTTTCATTAACTCCCTCTCCCTTCCATTCAATTTCTATCCCCGCATAGGAAAATGCCTTCTCAACAAATTCCCTTACAGAATGGCTTTCTCCTGTTCCTATAACATAATCATCTGGAGAATCCTGCTGTAAAATCAGCCACATTACTTCAACATATTCAGGAGCAAATCCCCAGTCCCTTTTTGCTTCTAAATTACCAAGATAGAGTTTTTTCTGTTTTCCTGTAATTATATTAGCTACTGCTCTCGAGATTTTTCTTGTTACAAAAGTTTCACCTCTCCGGGGGCTTTCATGGTTAAAAAGAATCCCATTACTCGCAAATAAACCGTAACCCTCTCTATAGTTTTTTACCATCCAGTATGCGTATACTTTAGCACAGGCATATGGACTTCTTGGCTGAAATGGTGTATCTTCATTCTGTGGTGGTGAGGATGAGCCAAACATTTCACTGCTTGATGCCTGATAAAACTTTGTCTTTATACCGCTTCTTTTTATTGTTTCTAAGATTCTGGTTGTGCCGAGTGCTGTAATATTTCCTGTATATTCTGGAATATCAAAAGAAACTCTCACATGAGATTGTGCTCCAAGATGATAAATTTCATCAGGTTTTATGTTGTAAATAACATTTGTAATCTGTTCCCCGTCTGCTAAATCTCCGTAGTGAAGAAAAAACCTTGCTCCTTTTGTGTGAGGGTCTACATAAATATGGTCAATGCGACTTGTATTAAAGGTACTTGCCCTTCTTATAATTCCATGCACCTCATAACCCTTTGAAAGTAAAAATTCTGCTAAATAAGATCCATCCTGTCCAGTAATTCCGGTAATTAAAGCTTTTTTCATAATTCAAATCCTTTTTTATTAATTTGATACTTTTTCAATGTTATTGCGTACAACAATTTAGCGTTCCTGGTAATTTTGTTTAGAATTTTTCTTGCTTGCTGGCTTTCAGGCTATCAAGCTTGCAGGCTTGCCCCGAAGGTTCGATAGAACTCCTTCGGAGGGTCCCTTTCCCATAGGTTCATAGAACTCCTTCGGAGTATCTCTTTACCAAAGGGATCTCCTTGAGATGAGACGAGATGAGACAAGCTGGCCGGCTTGCAGGCTTGTTCGCTTATTAGCTTGTTACCCGCTAATCTTCTTATAAAACCTCCAAAGGAGTTTCCCAAGTTGACTTCTAATACTTTCCAAATTCTGATAGCTGCTTTCATCAAGGTAACCTAATTTGAAAGAAAAACTTAATAGATATTCCACCTCCGCAAGAGAACCTATAGCTATGTTTACAAACCTTGTTAATTCTTTATCGCCTTTTCTTGAATAGCCTTCTACAATATTTGTTGGAATTGATACTGCGGCTCTTCTTAACTGTGAAACTATGCCAAACATCTCTTCTTTTGGGAATGTTCCTGTGGTCTTATATACTTCATAAGCAAATTCATCTGCCAATTTCCAGACCTTTAAGTTTTTATAGGTCATGATGGATGTGAAGCTTGTTAGCTAGCAGGCTAACAGGTTTGTATGCTTTTACGCTGGCAAGCTCGCTCGCAATGGAACCTTAAACTATGAACATTGAACTTCGGAACTTATAAATCACCCCAACGCCCACTGATAAAAAGGCTTGACTTCAATCTCTAAGCCATTTCGCTCAAAACTCGCTCTCAGGTCTCTGGTAATGATAAGAGCTTTGCTTACCTTGAATTCCTTTGCCGCCAGTTCCAACGCACGAATCTCTCGAGTCTCACTTTTCTCCGACGTTAAATCGTAGCACACCTGGATAAGAGGGAATTCATCATTCTGACCGAAAAACTGTGGCAGAACAAAATCAACTTCATACCCGCTGGAACTCTTCCAGTAATAGAGGTCGTCATATTTTCGATAAAGATGGCAGAAGACCATGTTTTCAAGAAGGCGTCCCCAGTCCTTTTCCTTAATAAAAGATGTTACCTGATACATTCCATTATCCAGTAGATAGAACTTTTTCGGATACTGGAGCTGGTCCTTCACCAAATAGGAAAATATGGATACCGTCTTCCCTAAAAACGCATCTTCAAGATAGCCCAGATACTCAATCAGCGTGCTTTTGGACACCTTGAATCCGATCGACTCTAAACTTGCAGCCATTTTCCCCATACTAACCAGACAGGACATCTGGCGGGTGAGAATTTTTATAAAGTTATCCAGTACTTTTATCTGACGGATGCTGTAACGTTGAACAATATCAGCGAAAAAAACGGTGTGAAGATACTCTTTCAGGATAGCCTCTTTTTCCTGCATCGTCTCCGCCAGCACAACTTCAGGGAATCCACCATACCTCATATATTGTGAAAAAAAGAACAGAATTTCATTCTTTCGACCGGAATAGGGCAAACGATCTATTTGAGGAACCTGTACCCCTTTGAAGCCCAGATATTCTCGAAAAGAAAGGGGAAACACTTTATATGTCAATGTACGCCCCCTGAGAGCCGTAGCAATATCAGAGCTCAACATTTTTGAATTCGACCCAGTTATAAACAACTTAACATTGGCTTCGGTCTCATAAATCCGCCAGATGACTTTCTCCCAGTTTGGAACGTTTTGAATTTCATCCAGAAATAAAAAGATTGGCGCCTCAGGAGCAACCTCAAAAAACTGCCTGTATACATCCAGCAGTTTCGCAAGTTCTCCACCCTCGAATGGTAAAAGCCTATCATCTTCATAATTAATATAAACTATATTCTGCGATGGCACATCTTTCCTTAACTTACTAATAAGCTGAAAAAAAAGAGTGCTCTTGCCGCTTCTCCGAGGACCAATGAGAACAGGAATTAACCGTGTATCAAGCAGACCGTCATAACCATTTCTTTCAATAAATGGTGGAATCTGATACTCAAACCACCATTGCAAAATATTCTTTAATTTCTCCATTGCCAATATCGTTTAATGTATAATTCGATTTGCTTATAATATCGTTTAATATACTATACAATACACCAGATTCCAAACTTTAAAACCCTAAACTTTGAACATAGAACCTTGAACTCCTGAACTTCAAATCTAACCCCACAACTTTATCCACAGCCCCACCGCCTTAGCCACATCGGGACAAAAGCGGAAGCTATACAACTATCCTAATCTGGTTAATAAACTCCAGAACTTCGTCGAGATTATCTCGTGCGTAAAGGCAAATCTTATCCTTACTGAGCGTGTCATAATCATGAGCTAAAAAATTTCTGAATCCTGCAATCCTGGCAAAAGAATAGGCAAATTCCTTATCTAAAATGCCGTTTTCTCCCAAAATATCAAACGCCTCTGCATAGCTCTGTGGTGGTCTAAGATTTTTATATCTGATAACCATCTCGGCAATAGCCACACAGGAATCAGCTATTAGATATAGATAGTGTAGTAAAGCACCCCGGTAAATTTCCTCATCAAATCTTTTTTTCACAGTCAGGAGCTAACTCTTTAACAATTTTAACGTATTTTTCCAGTCTGAACAGTTTTTGTTTCAATCTTTCTATTGTCATACTCCTATAATCATCTTTCTTTGATGCATGAAATCAAGGGCCTGATGGTGAATTCGTACCTCATAGTCTAATCGCACCTCCGGATTTGAGTCGAAAATGACAGTTCCATTGGTAACAATTTCATCGGCCAGAATCAGATTCCGCAAATTGTTTAAAATAATGACATCTATATCATTCCGCTTCAGAAGCCGTGTACAATCTGTATATAGAGCCAATTTAAGATCGAATGCATCTTCCTGTGAGTCAACATAAAACGCAAGGTCAATATCACTCAATGGGGAATAATCATGGCTTGCTGCGGTACCAAATAGATAGGCAAATACAATCCTGCCCTTATAAGCTTTAAAAAGAGGTTGCAATTCCTTTTTAATCATTTTGAATCTATTCATCGTGTAAAACTCACCTTAACCTGGGAATGAATTCTCGCAAAGCATACCGCGACCTTTTTGCCTTCTGCAAAGTACACAAAGTTTACCTACATACTTTTTTCATTCGCTATATATCCCGAATCTTTCAATAATCTCAGCCAATACTTAGCCTCTTTTACTTCCTTATAATGCTATATTCATCTTAGCTAAAAACTCTCTCTTACTCTACGCTGACTCAGCCTCCTCAACATTCGCACCTATCAACGTCCCAGATCTCAAAAGTTGCTTTGAGAAAACAAATTCTTTTTTATGCTCAATTAAAAGTTTATAAACCTCTATCATATCTAATGCAAACTCATAACTTTTATTCAATATCAAATTATTTCCAACTATTTTCAACCCCTAATTCTCAATTCTTAATTCTCCATTCTACACTATCTATCAATCCTCTAATTCTACATTCTCAATTCTACATTCTACATTCTTAATTAAGCATTCTACATTATCTTTTACGGTTTCACAACCCTTCGATGTTAAAGAGTTCAACGTTAAGAAAGTTCAACGTTCAACGTTAAAGAGTTCAACGTTAAGAAAGTTCAACGTTCAACGTTAGAGAGTTCAATGTTACCACCTGCGCAAACTTAGAACGTAAAACCTTGAACCTTGAACTTTGAACTTCAAATTACGGCTTCGCCACCTCAGTCACATTAACTGAGATGGCATAGTAATTAACGAGGAAAAAAGTTTAAACAATTTGACTTATATCACTACCATATATCTTTTCAAATCGTGCTAAAATTTATATTTATGTCAAGGTTTATGCAAGGAAAAGAATGAGTAATGAATAATGAATAAAGAATAATGTAAAATGTAAAATGTATAATGTAAAATGTTTACGAGTGATGGTGGTTTTTATTGTTGATTGAATTTGCTATGGAATTTATAAACTTCTATTTTCTCAGGAAAAAATCAAACGCCCTTTCCAGCACTAAATTATTTCCTCTCACAATTAACACACCATACTTCACTCTTCATTATACATTATACTTAGGAGAGTTCAACGTTAGAAAAGTTCAACGTTCAACGTTTAGGGAGTTCAACGTTTAAAAAGTTCAACGTTCAACGTTAGGAGAGTTCAACGTTAAGAAAGTTCAACGTTCAACGTTTAGGGAGTTCAACGTTAAGAGAGTTCAATGTTCAACTTTAGGAAGTTCAATGTTTAAAGAGTTCGACGTTAGAAAAGTTCAACGTTCAACGTTATGAAGTTCAATGTTACTACCTGCATAAATTTAGAACGTAAAACCCCGAACCTTGAACTTTGGAACCTTGAACTTTGAACTTTGAACTTTGAACCTTGAACTTCGGAACTTTGAACTTCGAACTCTTACTCCACACTCCACTTCCAGAAGGGTTTTATTATTACTGTTATGCCATCTATTTCCTTTATTTCCTCATTGTCGAAAGTAACGACTACAGCTTCTTTTAGATTAAAGCGCTTTGCCGCCTCTATTACCCCTCCCAATTCCCTTTCTTTGTTATCCTCATCCAACTTCCATGTCACCTGAAAGACCATAAACCTGTCATCACTTTTCACTATAAAATCGCATTCATATCTCTCCTGAAAATAAAAGACTTCATACCCTTTTCTTCTCAACTCTATAAAAACTGCATTCTCTAACAGACGCCCGTAGTCCATTGAGCTAACTCTTCTGGACAATCCAACGTCAATGAGATAAACCTTAACTGGATTTCTCATCCTTTTATAGGTCGATTCAGCAAACTTTTTCACTTCAAAAATTAACATGCTCTCAAGAAAATATTTATAGTAAGCATAAAGACTATCTTTGGAGAAAGAAAACCTACCTTTATATTGCTTATAAAAAGCAGTTAAGGAAAATCTCGTTGAAAAGGACGAAAATAATTTATCCCATAAAGCGTCTAATAAAACTATATTCCCAACTTTAAACCTTTCAACAATATCTCTAAAAAACATTGCATTAAGATATTCTTTCAATACCTTTCTCTTGTCAAATTCAGTTGGAGAAAAAGTTACTTCCGGAAATCCTCCAAACTTCAAATACTCACCAAAACAATTCTTCGTATATACTTTTCCACTCCCATAAAATAGTTTTTCTCTTGAAAGATCATACCCTTTTGAAACTAAAAACTCTCTAAATGAGAAAGGAAAAACTTCCAGACTCCAGACTCTACCCCTTAAGGATGAATGGATTCTCCGGGGAGTTATCTCAGATGAAGAACCCGCACAATATACCGATATACCTTCCTTTTCAACCAACCTCCTTACAAATCTTTCCCATAACCCAGTATCCTGAATTTCATCAAATAGAAATACTACATTATTCTGGGATAACAAATGGGGTTTTAACTCAAAAAATGCTTCTCTAATCCTATCAATCTCCTCAATCTTAATATTAGAAAGCCGTTCATCTTCAAAGTCAATGTATAACGAGCGCCCCCTATTCTTTCGAAACAAATCATAGAGAATAAAACTTTTGCCACTCCTTCTAACACCATGAAATACTACCACCTTCTTTAAATTTTCCGATGGGAGCGCTATCCCTTCCCTCGGGACAACACCTTTTATCTGACCTATAATAAAGTTCTCGTTTTCTATGATTATACTCTTTATAAGCTCATTACTAACCATATTTATCCTTTTAATAAGGACAAACTATCATATATTTATCCTTTTAAAAAGGTTAAATAGTTCAATGTTAGAAAAGTTCAATGTTAAGAGAGTTCAACGTTCAACGTTAGGAAAGTTCAACGTTTAGGGAGTTCAACGTTTAAAAAGTTCAACGTTCGACGTTTAACATTTACTACCACACAAAACTTTGAACTCTGGAACCTTGAACGTTGAACTTCGGAACTTTGAACTTTGGAACTTTGAACTCTGAAACCTTGAACGTTGAACCTTGAACGTTGAACCTTGAACGTTGAACTTTGAACTTCGGAACCTTGAACTCCTTAAATTGCACATGCAGGAATAATCCCTTTCTCATCCACATAATCCTTTGAAACAACGAAATACCTATCAATCCCCATTCCTTTTGCCAGTTTTCTCAGCCTATCGTAATCTGCTCTTATACCTCTACTTTTAACTCCAAACGCAATACCCGCCTCAGGAAGTACAAAATCCACTTCCCCACCTCTCCTTTTCTGATAGTAACACAACTTCCCATACTTCCTGAGATTTAAATAAACCGCATTCTCCAGGAGCCTACCTTCCCCCACTCTACCAAAAAGATTCAATATTCCTGTATCACAGACATATATTTTCTTTGCTCCACTCACTTCTCTATCCACATTCCCGGAATAAGGAGGAACCATAAAAAGAAAGTAAGTTCCTTCCAGAAATGAAAGATACGAATAAACCGTCTCTCTTGTCACACCCAGCTCGGACGAAAGCCTTGTAATATTTAACTTTGAACCTACTCTCTGAAGAATCAAAAACATCAACTCCCGAAAAACCTTCATACTCCTGAAATCAGCAAGACTTCTAACATCCTTTTCAAAATATGATGAAAATATATCTTTAATGTGCGATTCTTTACGCCTGATGTCATCGGCAAGTACAACCTGAGGAAATCCACCGTACATCAGGTATTCTTCATAATACTTTTTTACCTTTTCATACAGAACAATTGTTTTAGTACTCTCCTTCCGTTCAAAATCCTCCGGGAAGCTTATATCAAGCTCCTTAAAAGTCAAAAACTCGTCAAAAGATAGAGGAAACAGCTCGAAAACCACCTTTCTTCCAGCAAGACTTTCCGGAAACATGTTTTTAAAATAAAAACTACTTGAACCAGTCAAAAAGAACTTAACATCGTAATGGTCGTAAAGGTATTTAACAACTCTCACCACTTCTGGTGCTGACTGTATCTCATCAATAAAAATATATGCTTTCTTTTTCTTATCTACCCCAAAAGAGGCAAGATTCAGCCATACATTATTGAAATCCACTTCATCAAACACCCTTTGCTCAATAATATTCTCCATATCCAGCATAACCTTGTTGGTGGAGTCTACCTTATCATAAATCATCTTCAGGAGAGTTGTTTTTCCCGTTCTCCGCATTCCTGTGACAACGATTATTTCCTTCGAGTCTATCCAGGGTTCTATTTCCTTTAAGATCCTTCTTGGATACAGCACGATATTAGTATACAATTTATATACAAAATTGTCAACTATAAACCGACATTTGGGGATGAGAGTTCAATGTTAGGAAAGTTCAACGTTAAGAGAGTTCAACGTTCAACGTTAGGAGAGTTCAACGTTAAGAGAGTTAAACGTTCAACGTTATAGAAGTTCAATGTAACCACCTGCGCAAACTTAGAACGTAAAACCTTGAACCTTGAACTTTGGAACCTTGAACTTTGAACTTTGAACTTTGCACTTTGAACCTTGAACTTCAGAACTC
>JACDNV010000024.1 GCA_017656425.1 Candidatus Neomarinimicrobiota bacterium
AAAAGCCAAATCTGACAAAAGGCGATTTTGCATTTTTAAATTTTCATTCTGCATTCTGCATTGAGCCTTTGCGCTTAACGTCTTGTATTAACGTAGTCGCTGAAGGCGATTTACCGAAGTGCAAGATAGCCTTATAGCAATTGCAAAATGAAGATTGCAAAGTGCAAAAGTCAAATTTATTTCTGTCTACATTTTGAGTACAAAAGCCAAATCTGACAAAAGGCGATTTTGCATTTTTAAATTTTCATTCTGCATTCTGCATTGAGCCTTTGCGCTTAACGTCTTGTATTAACGTAGTCGCTGAAGGCGATTTCCCGAAGGGCAAGATAGCCTTACGGCAATTGCAAAATGAAGATTGCAAAGTGCAAAAGTCAAATTTATTTCTGTCTACATTTTGAGTACAAAAGCCAAATCTGACAAAAGGCGATTTTGCATTTTTCAATTTGCATTATGCATTCTGCATTGAGGCTTTGCGCTTAACAGGTAATATGAGACTATTAATAGCAAGTATACCACGATGTGGCTCAACAATGTTACTCAGAGCAATCGGTGGATTTCCACCCGGGGAATATACTCCCAGAAATAGACATTGCGCCACTATAACTGACTTTGAATACATTCCGGATGTTCCGTTTTTAAAAACCCATCTTCCAGCCCCTGAATATCTTCCAGGGGACATTAAAACAATTTTTCTTTTTGGAGATCCAATTATAGCTGTTGCTTCCACCCTACAAAAAAGATTCGGTTGGCAACATTTTAGGAATTTAGGTTATACATCCAACAAAATACCTGATATAATAAATAGAGATGACCTGGGTTACGAAAATGTTTATAAAACATGGGCCAAGCGACATAAATATCCTGTATTATCAATTAAATATGAATATATCTGGGATTTCCAAAAAATTATTGAACTATATATTGGAAGAAGAATAATCCTACCGGTGAAAAGGAAAAGAACGACCAGAATAGATAAAAAGCTTTTTTATAAACTATCTGTTACGTACAAAAATTTAGGTGAAGAAATAAAATCAGCACCTTCCATAATGCTAAATACCAATAATGGAACCATACTATCTGGACTAGATGACATAAAAAGATATCTGAATCGCTCAAATATTATACCTATACTACCTAAATGTTCAAATAAAAGAACACTAATACTAATACTTCAACACTATTTATCATTTCTAAAGCTAAATAGCCTATATTTTAAAATATTAAAATACTTCAAATAAAAAAAATAGCGATTTAGCACCTTATGATAAAATCAGTTTTGATAGCAGGACCATGGATAGGAGAATTTGGATGGGAGTTAATGGCTTTTCAGGCTAGAATTAGAGCATTATCCAGGTATTTTGAAAAAGTAATTGTAATTGGTAGCAAAGAAAAAGAGAAATTATATGAAGATTTTGCACTTTATTACTCTGTCAAACTGCCAGACAATATTGGCTTTGCAAATGGAACTTTTAGATATAAACTTAATAACAAACAGAAAAGAGGGTTAATAAAATGGTGTCAGGATAAAATAAAAGAAGCAATAAAATATATTTCAGAAAGATACATCGTAAAAAACCTCGGCATATATATTCCATTTAAATACGGAGAACTACCATGGATACCTACGTACCCTCCATACCAAAAATTTATCAGATTTGGTACCTCCCAGACTAATTCAGAAACACCTCTTGTACTTTTTGTAAGAAGAAATCGTTCTTTCATGAAGGAAATAAATCTGCCAGAAGAATGGTGGCATAATCTTAAATACAAACTCGATAAATATGGCATTAAATGTTCATTCTTTAAAAATAATTTAGACGAAGGGTTGAAACAACTTTCTTCATCAGATTTAGCAATCGGTGCATCAACCGGGGGATTACATTTAGCCAGTTTATGTGGTTGTCCACATTACGTTTGGGGTCCTGGTTCCGAGAAAATCATGGCAGGTGGACCCTGGCCAATTCCAACAGAAGTGAGGTACAACGCTACTTGGAATCCTCTCGGAACTCCTGTATTTTACCGCAGTTTAGGATGGCAGCCGTCAGTTGAAGTTGTTATACAAGATGTTTTACATACGTTAGAAAAATTTGGTCGGAGAACTGGCTCTGCGAAAGAAAAAACTAAATGGCTAAATTCAGTCTGGAGACCTCTCCGAATGAGAATGAAAATAGCTGATTGTTTCAATTCCTTTGCGGCAAACCACAATAGATACTTAGGCGAGTTTTTAAAAAATCTGGTCCGTCCAAGATCTGGAATTAAATATATCTAAATGCATAAAAAGATAAATGACTGATACTCAACTAATAAAATCTAAATACAAATCTGGTATAAAGTGGTCTACATTAAATAATACATTAATAATCATAATACAAACAATTGTCGGTATTATTTTAGCGAGACTGATTGATCCTTCTCAGTTTGGATTATTAGGAATGATATTAGTTTTTATAAATTTCGCACATGTTATAAGAGATATTGGACTTAACCATGCATTAATTCAAAAAGCAAATGTATCCAAAACAGAATACTCCACAGTTTTCTGGACTAACCTTTTTCTTGGAATTGTATTCACGGTTACTTTTTATTTTGGGGCATCTTTCATAGCAAATATATACGAAAACCAAAAATTAATAGCTCTTACTAAGCTTTTATCATTCTCATTTTTATTCGCCTCTATGTCATCTATTTTTAGAACAATATATTTTATAAAATTGGATTTTAGAACTTTAACAATCATTGATGTACTTTCGATTGTATTAAGCTCCATCGCTGCCATAATATTAGCAATACTGGGATTCGGTGCATGGGCGTTAGTCTGGCAAATTTTGATTGGAAACATAATAACATTTATAATTTTCATAGTAATAACAGATTGGTACCCATCTCTTATTATTAATATTAGTACAATCAAACAGTTATTCCCATTTGGAAGTATAATTACATTAAATACAATTTTTGATTCTGTTAAATTAAACATTGATAATTTTATTATTGGCAAATTATCCGGTGAATATAACCTAGGAATTTACAATCGAGCCTTTGGTTTAATGCGTCTACCTATAACAAACCTGACTAATTCAATTCGCAAAGTGATGTTTCCTACTCTTTCAAAACTTAAATCTGAAATAAAAGAAATCCAAAATGTCTATATAAGAAGCACACGCATAGTTGCATTCTTTGCATTACCATTAATGTTAGGGATGTGGGCTGTTTCTCAGCCTTTTATCCTTGGGATTTACGGTGAAAATTGGGAAAAAACAATACCTATATTAAGAGTCTTTTCCATATTAGGGGCTATTCAAAGCCTGAATAGTTTCACAGGAACAATTTTTAACTCACTTGGATACCCTCACATTCCTTTATACTTAAAAATTATAAATATTCCACTGACAATAATTGGACTTATATACGGTTTTATGTATTATAACATTATGGGTATAGTTTATGTTCTTTTCTTTTTAAATACTTCATTTGTGTTTATAAATATCTTTCTGGCAAATAGGTTAATAAAACTCAGGAATATCGATTTTTTTAAACATTTTACAACTCCTACAATATGCTCCATTATAATGGCATCAATAGTAGAATTACTGCGCCATATAACACCTTTAAACAGAATGCAAAATATAATTCAATTGGCAATATTGGTTATAACAGGGATTCTGATATATACTATACTAGTCTTTGCTTCAAAATCTGAAATCTTATCAGATATTTTTAACCATATGTTTCCATCTTTAAAAAAGTGTAAATTAATAAAAAAATATTTTAAGTGGATTTGATACTATTATTTAACAATGAAAAGCTCTATTAAATTTTTATATATTGCTTCTGTTGATCTTGATATACACAATGCATCAAGTACCCATCCAATAGAATTTCTGAAGGGCATGGCTAAAAATAACTGTATTGTATATGCAATCTTTCCCAAGCCAAAAAGGGAAATTTCATATAAAAATATAAACTTTCATTTCATTTATCCTGCCATATATAATGAATTCGGGAGATTTTACTTTTACTTATTAAGTTTCATTACTTCTATTATAATTATACTTTTTAAATATAAAGATATCAATTTTATATATATACGCGAAATGATTTACAATCCATTTCCAAGATGGCTTTCTAAAATTTCAAAATTACCACTAATTATAGAAGTTAACGGAAATCGCCTGCTCAGTGTCAATAAAAGAGAAAAGAGATATCATAAAATATATAGAGATCAAAGTAATAATTTCAATATAGCTAAACTAATAGTAACTTCTACTCCATACCTAAGAACACATATTAGTAAATCTTATATGATACCAAATAATAAAATTATATTTTTAATAAATGGTGTTGAGGAGAGTAATTTAGATTCACCGTATATCTCAGACGATGATTTAGAATATTTAAAGGATAAATTCTGTCTGGGATTTTTAGGTACAATATGGAAATGCTATGATCTATACAGTACAATCATGTCTTTATATTTACTCAAAAAAGAGATTAAAAATATACATTTACTATTTATTGGAGATGGTCCTGATAAAAGCTATATTCAGAAGCTTGTAAGCAAATTAAACCTACATAATAATATTACAATAACCGGATTTATAAATCCATCGGTATTAAAACATTATTTGAAGTATATTAACATTGGGTTAATGAATCTTACAAAAAAGGGAGTAATGAATGGAGGCCCTATAACAACAAGATTTGGATCATATGCAATAAACAAAATACCAATTATAGCCAGCGATTTTATGATTGACGAATATCCAATTGAAATTAAAAATAATATATTTTTAGTTCCTCCAGAAAATCCCAAAAAATTAGCATACAAAATATTATATATATTCAAAAACTACGATGAAGCCCAGCAAAAAGCAGAAAACCTGTACAAATATGTCGTAAAAGAATTGACTTGGGAAAAGGTTACCAGAAAAATTCTATCTAAAATTGAAGATATTCTCAAAGAGGAGGTATAAAAACAATTCATTAAAATGTTATCGAACGAATTAACAATAATCGTTGTTACTTACAATTCCATGGATATCCTACCCCACTTCCTTGTACACTTGAAAAATGCTTTGCAAGATGAGCAATGCGAAATTATCATATCTGATAATTGTTCATCTGATGATATCCAGAATTACATTAATCGCTATCACCCTGATGTACATCTGGTCAAATTAAACGAAAACATGGGCTATGGAGCAGCATTAAATGAGGGGATAAAAATTGCTAAAACTCCTTATGTTGCTCTGATGAATCCAGATGTCATAGTTGAACCAGGAGGATTTAATGAGCTTATTATATTCCTAAAAGAGCATCCCGAAGCTGCTGCCGTCTCTGGACTGATAGCACATTGTACAGAAATCCCGAAAAGTTTAACCATCAATTCGCTATTTCCCGATAAAAAAGTTGCAGCAAATATAAAATACGAGAATCTATTTTCAAGGATAGTTTATTACACAGGCTTGAGGTATAAACTGCCAAAAGCTAAGTTCTTAAAATCATGGAAAATGGTTGAAATTAAAGATCATATTGAAGTTTCAAGGATTGAAGGATCTTTTGGTATTTTCAGAAGAGAAGCTCTTCTTAAAGCTGGACTTTTTGATCCACGTTTATTCCTATACTGGGAGGAAGATGACATTGCTATAAGATTAAAAAAACTCAATTATAAAATCTACCTCACGAAAAGAGCCATAATCGCACATCTTCAAGGCAAAGGAAGTAATCTAAGTAAATCAATTGTTACCGAAAAAATCTTGCTAAATAGTATCTATTTATTTTTCAGAAAATATTATGGACTTGCTTATGCCTGGATTTCATTTTTTACAATCTGGACGATAATTTCTATCGTTCTTCTATCAAAGATTCTATTAAAAAAAGACCGCTATACTTTAATGGAATTATGGAAATGGCATTTTTACTCTTTACTGCTCAAGGGTAAAACCCCAAAGAATACAATTCCCAACAATTCATCAATCAACTATGACTGGTCAACCAAAATCAAAACTAATAATTAATTGCACAATATGAACATAGTCTTAGAAGCCACTAGTGCATATACGGGATTAAGAGCAATAAAACGTTATACAAAAAGCCTCATACACGCCTTCTTTGAAAAAGGATATGAAGATAACTTTATAATATTCACGAACTTTTTTAGAGGTAAATGTAATGAGATTGATTCGATAATAAAAAAGAAGGATAATTTTATTAGAAAACATATGCCAATCCCCCTCAGATTCAAAAACTTATATTGGGAGTATATTGGGCTAATTAACATTAACCCGTCTTTCACTAAAGTTGATATATTCCACGCTCTTGGCGATAACCATCCAACTTTAAAGCTACATAACTATATAATCACACTACACGGAATTGCATATTTCTCAAGACCGGATTTGCTCGATCCAGATTATGTAAAAGAGAAACAAAAAAATCTGATTAAAGCCTGTAAAATCGCAAATTATTTTATTGCCGTCTCCGAACATACAAAAAGGGAATTTTTAAAGGTTTTTTCATCAATAAAATCTAATAGTATAAGAGTTATACCGCTGGGTGTTGGTGAAGAATTTCACCCGATTGAAAAGAATAGAGTAAAAAAAATACTTAAAGAAAAATTTAAAATAGAAAGCCCCTATATTTTATTTGTTGGTGGACTGGAACCCCATAAAAATATACATGGAATCTTAGAAGCATTTTATATAATTAAAGACGAATTTAAAAACATGGCTCTCATTTTAGTCGGGAAAACTTCAAGAAAAAATAATTACCTTGAAAATCTGCTTAACAAATATAAAATCCAAAATAGAATAAAGATTATTCCTTTCCTACCTCAAGAAGGCAGAGATTTACCAGTATTATATAACGGGGCAAAATGTTTTGTATTCCCAAGCTTTACTGAAGGATGGGCGTCACCTCCACTTGAGGCAATGGCGTGCGGAACTCCAGTAGTTACATCAAATGTATCGTCCCTGCCAGAAACAGTTAATGATGCTGCAATTAAAGTAGACCCTTATAATCCTGAAGAAATTGCCAAAGCAGTAAGAAAAATATTAAACGACCCTGACTTCTCTAAAAATTTAACCAAAAAAGGATTGACCCATTCATCTAAATACACTTGGAAGAGATGTGCTGAAGAAACTTACTCTTTTTACAAAGACATAATAGAAAATAGAATAACTTAAAAGTTAAAAGAACAGGTTGAATATTGAAAATCACAATAGATGTAAGCTGTCTAGTATTAAACCCTTATTCAGGTCTTTCCAACATGGCAAGGAATTTAATTAAATATCTTTTAGAAATCGATAATGATAATGAATACATACTTTTTTTTAACTACTTCAAGAAAGAATATCGATCCTCTCTAAAATTTGATAGTGTAGAACTTTATAAACTACAGATTCCTCGCAGATTAATCAAATTCATATGGAGTTATTGTAAAGTACCAATAGACTCATATTTCCCTAAAATGGATATCTTCCATTCCTTACATAGATTAATGCCACCAACGAAAAAAATCAAAACCCTTTTAAATATACATGATTGTCGATTTATTGCTCATCCAGATCTCTACTCAACAAAAGAAGTAGATTCTTATAGAAAGCAAATTGAAATTTCCCTTAAACACTCAGATTTAATAATCACAATATCAAATTTTATGAAAAAAGAAATACAAAAGTACTTCGGGATTGACGAAGAAAAAATTAGAGTTATATATAATGGCTTTGACTATAAATATCCTGATAAATTAAAAAGCTCCCTTCAGTCCCAACACTTTAAATTTAAAACAAGCAGGTCTTATATAATATTTCTTGGTCCACTGGATAAAAGAAAAAATTTAAACAGGCTACTCATGGCATATGAAAAAGCAATTCATAATGATAAATCATTCCCCGACATTCTAATAGCAGGTGTAGATAAATACGATTTCAACAAATACTTAAGAATAAATAATTTAGATATCAGCTCTTTTGAGAATAAAGTTATCATAACAGGATTTTCAACCTTCAAAGACATACATTTACTAATATCAAATGCAAAGGCTCTTTGCTATCCATCGATATATGAAGGATTTGGATATCCACCCCTCGAAGCTATGGCCTGTGGTGTACCAGTATTAACCAGTAACACTTCATCAATTCCAGAAATTGTTGGAGATGCTGCACTGAAGGTTAATCCATTCAGTATTGAAGAGATTTGTCAGGGATTAGAACAAATCGTACATGATAAAGAATTTAGAGAAAGTTTAATAAAAATGGGATACAATCAGGTCAGGAAATTTCCCTGGGAAAAAACGGCCTTAAGCTATGTAAATGCATACAATTATTTGTACAGGAGCTAATAGCCCAAAATGAGTTATAGCTCTTTCATTAAAAATATCTACTACCCAATTACTCAAAAAATAAAAGGACAAAATGTTATTAAATATTTTGAAGAACTAAAGAAAAATGAATATAAACCTATAGAAGAATTGAAACAGCTACAATTCAGAAGACTCAAATACATTATAGATTCAGCTTATAGAAATGTCCCCTATTATCAAGAAACTTTTAAACAGTATAGTTTCCATCCTGATGATTTACAAAAACCTGAAGATATAAAGAACCTACCCATTCTCGATAAAGAAGACATAATCAGAAATTTTAATAGACTAATTAATCGCAATTACAAAGGTAAGATATATTTTTGCAAGACAAGTGGTTCCACAGGAATACCATTAAAATTCTACGTTTCAAATGAATATGACAGTTGGGATTGGGCAAGCCGATGGCGCGGAAGGAGCTGGTTCAATATAAAAATAGGTGATCCCGAGGTAGCTATCTGGGGTCGCCATATTCACTCTCCAATAAAAAGAATAATTGATCCTTTAAAAGCACTCATTCGTAATACCTTGCTTATTTCAGGATTTGAATATACAAAACAAGATTTAAAAAAATATACTCGAAGAATTAATTCATTTAATCCTGTATATATATACGGATATTCAAACAGCATATATAACCTCGCTTTATTCTATAAAAAAAACAATATTCCTGCACCGAGTAGACTTAAAGCTATTTTTGTAACTGCTGAGATGCTCTTTCCAAATGAAAGAGCCCTTGTTGAATCCACATTCAACGTACCAGTAGCCAACGAATACGGTTGTTCTGAATTAGGAGGATTCGCCTACGAATGTCCTCATGGTAACTGGCATGTATCAATTGAAAATGTATTTCTCGAATTCATTCAAAATGAATTAGGGTTCAAAGAAATAGTGGCGACATCATTGACAAATATATATATGCCATTTATTCGCTACAGAGTCGGCGACATAGGGGATTGGATCGATACAAAGTGTTCATGTGGACGAACTCTACCTATTATGAAGCTTGACTTTGGAAGAATAACAGAAGTAATTATCATGAAAAATGGGGATCGTTTTTCAAGTAAAATTTTTGGATATGTAAGCAAAGAACTTTTTGAAATGGGCAAACATCCCTTCATTCAATATCAAATAATTCAAAATGAACCATCTTCCTTTATAATATATTATGTCCCATCAGACTCCTTCAAACAAGAGGACCTTAACATTTTCTCTAAACTCGTATACAAATATCTTAAAACAAATCAAATAAAAATCGAATATATACCTGTAAAGAATATTAATCCTGATCCATCGGGAAAAATAAGATATTTTATATCAAGATTAAAAAGCGAAGAAATCACAGGAACATAAAACTATACTTAAGTCTAAGTCCTATAATAAATACCTTCATTCATGAAAAGAGATTTTGTTAGATATCGGAATGATCCTCCAAAGGGAAAGCTTGAGGTTTATCGGAACTGTCCAGTTGAAAGTGTTAAGTTAAGTATTATAATACCAACATTAGACAAAAAAAGAGGAGGATACCTGCAAAAACTTATTAATTCCATAAAAGAACAGACATTTAAAAATTGGGAGTTAATACTGGTAATCGGAGATACAAGACAAGGGCGGGCAATTAACTGCGGTGCGTCAATTGCTAAAGGAAAATACCTATTAATCCTTGATGACGATACTCAAATAACCCAGAATTTTCTCTTTGAAAAGATGGTATATTACATCGAAAAGCAACCTGATATAGGAATGGCTGGTGTTTCCAATGTAATACCATCGGACGCAAAGTCATTTATAAAAAAGGTCATGACTCAAATACCACGAAGAACCTCGCCAATCGTAAATGAAATAATTGATAGTGATCTTGCAGAACACCCCTGCTGTATAATTCCAAATAAAGTATTCTACGAAATTGGTGGGGAAAACGAATTGATACCAAGGGGACTTGATCCATATTTAAGAAACGAGATAAGGAAGGCAGGATACAGAGTAGTAGTTCTACCAGGTCTCTACATACATCATCTACCTCCGAACAATTTTTCTTCGTTCATCAAACAGTTTTATAGAAACGGTAAAATGGCTGCATTTGTTAATAAGTATTATAAGGATTTTGTAGTAGATCTTGCATTTAAACACAATCAGAAAGTAATTGAAAAAAGAGGACTCATATATAGAATTTTTCGTTATTCATACAAAATTGTGATCTCGATCATGGAACTAAAACTATACTACCTTTTAAGTTTAATTACCTATCTGGCAGGTTTCATTGTTGGCTATTTAACTCTGAATAAAGATGATGTGTAAAAAGATTAATCTTCTGATACCCGGTGATTTCCCACCGATCATTAGTGGTATTTCAACATATTTTTATGAAATCTGGAAGTTGCTACCTTCTGATAAAAGAATCATTATAGCGCCCAGATTCGGAAGTTATCGTAAAATTGACAGGAAATTTCCTCATAGAGTTTTCAGAGTTAAAGTTCCAATAAATAACAAAACTTTTGAAAAAATAAAGAAGGGGCTTATATATCTTTTTTACACTTTTATTCTGCATTTAAAACACAGAATAAAAATAATTCACTGCGGACAGGTACTCTCATCTGGATTTGTAGGCTGGTTTATGAACAAATTATTTAAAATTCCATATGTCATTTACATCTATGGTTCAGAAACTTATAGATTTGGTAGATTAAAACTTTTTACATCTATAATGAAAATTTTTTTAGAATCATCATCAAAAATAATTGCAAATAGCAATTTCACAAAAAATGAGTATATTGAATTTGGCATAAATCCAGAAAAAATTGAAGTTATAACTCCAGGTGTTGATATTGGGAGATTTTACCCTCAGAAAAAGGATGAGCACCTTTTAGAAAAATTTAACCTAAGGGATAAAAAAATTCTGCTGACCGTTGGAAGACTTGATGAAAGGAAGGGACATGACAAAGTTATAGAAGCTCTTTCAAAGTTAAAAAGCAAATACCCCGATTTAACTTATTTAATTGTTGGATCTGGCAGGGAGGAAAAGAGATTGCAAAACATTGTAAAAAATTATGCACTTGAAGACTACGTTGTATTTGTCGGCTATGTCCCTGATGAGGAATTACCAAGATACTACAACCTCTGCGATATTTTTATCCTTTTAAACAGGCAAACAGAGGCAAATAAACTGTTAAAAGGTGATTATGAAGGATTTGGTATTGTATTTATCGAGGCAAGTGCCTGTGGTAAACCTATCATTGCCGGTAATTTTGGTGGTGTTTACGATGCGGTTGAAAATGGTAAAACAGGTTTAGTAATTGATCCTGTTAATATTGAAGAAATTATTAAATCAATTGAATATTTTTTATCCAATCCTGAAAATTCATTTAAATTTGGCAATAGAGGTTTAAATCGTGTAAGGCAATCCTTTACTTGGGATAAAAAAGCCAGAGAAATTATTACTATAGAAAATGAAATTCTGAATTAAATCAAATAATGAAAGAGCTAAATTTACTGAAAATAAGCAAACCAAAAGCATTCTTAGGGAAAACAACAACTAAAGTTAGAAAGATAGCAGTTAAATTAGCATTGGAATATAAGGGCAATATTCTAGATGTTGGTTGTGGCAACTGCCTGCTCTTTCTAGAACTGCTTTCAAAATACAGGTTTGATCATAAAATACTATACGGCCTCGACATTAAATATGATCTTTTAAAAGAAGCAATTGATATATCAAAAGATAATTTGCTACCATTGCCTAATTTAATTAATGGTGATGGTACTTCTTTACCTTTCAAAAATAAATCTTTTAATATAATTTTTTGTTTAAATTCTTTTGTGAATTTCAATAAAGACACAATTGAAAAACTTTTAAGTGAATTTTCGAGAGTAGTAAAAGACGATTGTATAATTATATTTGATATTCGAAATAAGAGGAATATATTACTTAATATTAAATACAAGATATCTCAATTAAAAATACCTTTAAAAATAAGAACATATTCAATTTCTGAACTTAAACCTATTTTAAATAAATACAATTTTTCGATAAAAAAAATAATAAATGTAAGACTCACTCCCTTTATCATCATAGATAAAATAATAATTTTAAAAAAGGAAACAGTGAAATGATAAAGATTATTACACCTTCCACAGGGACGCCTTATACAATTGGTGACGTTATAAAATCAAGCTTTGGATTTTTCAGAAAAGAAAACTCCTTACTAAACTTTGTAGATCAAGTAAAAAGATACCTAAATGCAAACAACATAATAGCAGTCAATTCAGGCACCTCTGCATTCTATGCTTTATTATTACTATTCAAAAAAATATCAGATAAAAATAGAACTGACGTTATCCTGCCTGCTTATACTGCGCCCTCTTTGACTCTCCCCATCAGAAAAGCCGGACTAAATCCAAAGCTTATCGATACTGATTCAACCACGTTCAATATTGATTTAAACAAACTCCTAAATTCTATAGATGAAAAGACCCTTGCCGTTATCATTGTACATATGTTTGGAATACCCACCGATTTTAAGAAGATAATGGACCAGCTTAAAAGTTCCCAAGTTTTCCTTGTAGAAGATGCTGCTAGCTCTTTTGGCTCAAAAATATATGGCAAACAAACCGGAACAATAGCTGACTTTGGTTTCTTTTCATTTAACAGAGGTAAAAATGTTTCTAATTTCACAGGTGGACTTATTTACATAAGAGACAAGGATCTATTAAATAAAACAATGGAAATTATAGATGAAAATTTCTCTTCATTATCTGCCAAACAGATACTATCAATCCTTTTAAAAATTTATGGACTATCACTTGCAGTCAGACCAGTAACTTACACCATGCTACAAAAATTAATCGAAAAATACAAGTACACATCACTCCATACTGATTTTGATTCCTTTAAATACAATACAGTACAGTCTTCGCTAGGTGAAAGTGTAGCAAAAAGATATAATCATATAGCTCATCTGAGGTGGCGAAATGGTAAAATGTTATATAACGGTTTAAAAGATAATAAAAACCTCACCGTTCCCAAAATCCCCGCTGATTGCTATGTAGCATACAACCAATTCCCAATACTTGTTAATAATAAGGATAGTAAATATAAAATAGAATCCATATTGCTAGATTGTGGGATAGAAACCACATTTCTTTATGAAAAACCTATACATCATTTTTACCCCGAATTATCCCCTGACAATAATAATGAACCATTTCCAAATTCATTATATCTGGCAGAGCATCTGATTTTGCTGCCGACACATCCTCAAATTTCAACAGCTAAAATACAGAATATGATAGACGTTGTAAACTCATATGCGGAATAGAAAAATAAAAATCGCTCTTATCATAACAAGACTCGATGCTGGTGGCTCAGCAGACGTAACGTTACAATTAGCAAGAGGACTGAGGAATAAAGGTTACGATGTATATCTCGCAAGTGGAATCACAAGTTCACCATCTCTTGAAATAGAAGATTTCTGCAATAGAAATCGCATTAAATATATTCTAATCAAAGAATTAGTTAGAGACATAAATCCAATCTTAGATTTTATTGCCTTTTTAAAACTATATTTCATATTAAAAAGCATAAAACCAAACATTGTGCATACAAATACTTCAAAAGCAGGAATAATAGGAAGAATATCAGCTAAACTCGCTGGATGCGGAAAAACTTTGCACTCCCCACATGGCCATATCTTTTATGGTTATTATCCAAAAACTGTAACATTATTTTTTATAATGTTGGAAAAGATAGTGTCCCATTACACAAAATACATTTTAAATCTGACCGAACTTGGTAGATTAGACCACATCAAAATGAGAATTGCTCGACCGGAAAAATTTATTGTAGTTGGCTGCGGAGTGGACATTAATAAATTCGCTCTTTTAAAAAAAAATAAAGGGCATAAATTTACAGTAACATGGATAGGAAGACTTACGAATATTAAAAACCCCTTTATGTTATTAGAAGCTGTCAAATTGATTAACCAAAAAGGATATAATTTTAAATTTGATATAATAGGAGATGGTGAAATACTAGATGACTGTAAAAGGTATGCGCTGGCAAATAATTTAAAGAATGTTGTATTCCACGGTTACAGTTCTGGTGTAGAAAAATTTTTAGCCAATTCTGATTTGCTTGTTGTAACTTCAAAAAATGAAGGCTTTGGTAGAGTTATCATAGAAGCAATGGCAGCTGGTGTACCCATAGTAGCAACAAAAGTCGGCGGTATCCCTGATCTGATAAAACATAATATAAATGGAATATTAATTCCGTCTGAATCTGCTGAAATGCTTGCAAAATCAATAATAGAATTATATAAAAATCCACATAAGAGAGAAATGTTTATTGAATATAATAAAACTTTTTGTCTACAATACTCAATAGAAAACTATGTCAATAAAATAGAGAAAATATACAATAAAGTTTTACATGAAGAAACTTAAAATAATATCTATAATTACTGCATCAGTTTTTGTCCTAAATTTATCTCTGTACGCTAAAGACGGTTATTACTTGCTTAAAGCTGGTATTCACTTTGACTCAAATGTCAGTGGTGGTAAATATTCTCTTAATGAACTAGCAAAAATCATCACAAAGGAAAAACTTGATGTAGCTATAATAACAGACCACGACAATATGGATGTTTCCTATGGGATAAAACCATTCCAAGATCTATTAAAAATTACTATTTCACGCAACTCTGTAAGGAAATACGGCTTTGAAAACTATTTTTCCTATATTAACTATCTTGATAGAATTTATAATAATACTATTTTCATACCTGGTATTGAGGCAGTCCCTTTTTATTACTGGACAGGAAATCCCTTAGATAAAAATCTTATCCTCAATGGATGGCACACTCATCTCCTTATATTTGGTATTAGCAGTGTAGAATATTATAAAAAACTGCCCTCTCTTTACAATAATAATTTTTATGATAACTATAATGGAAATACGCTTAAATATATCTCAAATAATTTTAACTATTTTTTAAAACTATTTTTCTACTTCACTATTGCACTCTTGCTTCTGTTTTATGTAATAAAGAAGATTTATTTGAAACGAAAAGTGCACGGTGTACGCTCCCCTGCTCTCTCAACAGTATTTTTTATAATTGTTTGTATCTTAATAATAACGGAATATCCTTTCAAACCAAAAAAATACACACAATATTCCAATGACCCTGGAACTGGACCCTATCAATATTTGATTGATTACGTAAACAAATATGGTGGATTGGTTTTCTGGGCACACCCAGAAGTAACACATGAAGAGACCTTACCACTTAATATCCCTTTTATGCAGAATCAAATAAAAATATCAACTGAGGCATATCCCGATTTGGTATACCAGACAAAAAATCATTCAGGATTTGCAATTTTCTGGGAAGGGATGAAAACTCTAGGAAGACCAGGCGGATTGTGGGATATGGCTCTAAAAGAGTATTGCCTTGGGCTGAGAAAAAAACCATTCTGGGTTATCGGGGAACTCGACTTTGAAGAATCAAATAATCTGGACTTACTTCACGAAACAAATACATTCATTTTTGCAAAGGAATTCTCCCAGGAAGGTGTGATAGAAGCAATGAGAAAGGGAAGAATGTATGCTACTCGTAGCTATTTTGGTGATCTAATAGAAATTAACGATTTTTCAATACACGATCCATACACTAATACTTCAGCCTTTATTGGTGAAACCCTTATACTTACCTACCCTGAGGCAAGAATACATATAAAAATTAAACTCAAAAAGAATATATCCAAACCTATCAACATCTTTTTATTTAGAGGAACTCAGCTCATAAAAGAAATGATTTTTGATAAACCTGTTGATGTGTGGATTGAAGATATAAATCTGCCCTCAGAAAAAAAGTTCTATTACAAAATTTATATAGGCACCAAGGATTGGATTTCAGTAGCGACAAACCCCATTTTTGTCATTAAGCAATAACTACTTTTTATAAGCAATTTTATATAGCATAAAAGCAATAGCCACAATAAAACAAAACTCGGAAAAACTTAAATATGCATTTGCTTCTACAAAAAATGGAACCAATAACATACGGGAAATTATTCCCATAATCAATGAAACTATTCCAATTACAAAACAGGCTTTGATTATTAAATCCATGACAGTTCTCCTTTATTCTTTTTATTATCATACATTTTCGATAATTTAAATAGCCCTGTGATTTTAAACATTTAATATGATTTGTGCAATTCATCAACCACAAACATTCCCATATATAGGATATTTTGCAAAGATAATCCAGAGTGATATATTTGTTTTTTTTGATGACGTCCAGTTTAAAAAAAATGAGTGGCAAAATAGAAACAGAATTAAAACCGATAAGGGATGGATGTGGTTAACGGTACCAGTTATTCATAAGTTCGGTCAGAAAATCAACGAGGTTCAGATAAATAACAAAGATAACTGGAAAAAAAAACACATAAATACATTCTATACATATTATAGAAAAGCACCTTATTTCAATGAAATAATCAAAAATCTTGAAGAAATTTATTCAAGAGACTATGACAAACTTCTTGATTTTAATATAACAACTATTAAATGGATTCTGGATTATTTAAAAATAAACAAAAAAATTATATTTTCATCAAAATTAAATTATAATCCAGATGGCAAGCAGATGTCAGCCGATGAGAAAATTATAAGCATCTTAAAAATAATCGGAGCTAACACGTACATATCGGGCATTGGTGCTAAAGATTACCTGAATACTAAACTTTTTGATAAAGAAAATATTAAAGTGGTATTCCAAGATTTCAAACATCCTGTTTATCATCAGCTATATGGCGAATTCACACCCAATTTATCAATAATAGATCTGCTTTTTAATGAAGGGAAAAAAAGTGTCGATATAATAAGTAGGAAAATGAAATGATTGAAACTGAGTATAGAATGAAAATAATAGCTATAGGTGCTCATCCTGATGATATAGAAATAGGATGTGGTGGAACATTGGCAAAATACTCAGACAAGGGTCACGAGATATATCTATATGTCGCAACAAGTGGTGACGCCGGTGGAGATGGTAGGGTAAGATCTGACGAGCAGATAGAATCAGCCAAAATTTTAGGCGTTAAGAAAATATACTGGGGTGGCTATAGAGATACCTATATAACCGTTAGTAAAGAAACTATATGGAACCTCGAAAAGGTGATTAGAGAAGTTTCTCCTGACCTGATTTTTGTTAATTACCATGATGATACACACCAAGATCATAGAAATCTTGCTCAGATTACTATCTCTGCTACAAGATATATAAAAAATGTTTTATTCTATGAAACTCCAACTACACAAAATTTCAATCCCAATGTATTTGTATATCTTGGAGAAAAATATTTAAAAATTAAAGAAAAGGTCTTATTAGCTCACAGATCTCAAGTACATAAAACTAATATTTCAGACATTTCAATACTCGACGTATCTAGATCGAACGCTCTATACAGGGGTGTTCAAGCAAGGGTAAATTTCGCAGAAGCATTTCAATCATTGAGGTTATTTATAAACATATGATAGCACATAACAAACCATCATTAGGAAAAGAAGAGGTAAAAGCCCTGGAAAACGTCATAAAATCCGGATATATTGCCCAGGGAGAAAGAGTCAAAAGGCTTGAAAAAGACTTAACTGAATTTATTGGGAAAAAATATTGTATCTGCACCTCAAGTGGTACAGCCGCTCTAATACTTGCACTAAAAGCAATGGATATTGGTAAAGATGATGAAGTAATCATCCCTTCATACACCTGCTCTGCTCTATGGCATGCAGTAAAACTTATGGGAGCAACCCCAATCTTATGCGATATTGAACTCACAACCTACAACTTAGCAGTAGTCGATATAAAAAAGAAAATAACAGAAAAAACAAGAGCAATAATATTTCCACATATGTTTGGACAACCAGGATATATAGAGGAAGTTTTAAAACTTGAAATCCCTGTTATCGAAGACATTGCCCAAAGTATTGGATCAAAAATAAAAGGAAAACAAACAGGAAGTTTTGGCTATATCTCTATTGCTTCATTCTATGCTACAAAATTTATATGTGGTGGTGAGGGAGGAGCAGTATTAACAGATGATGAATCAATCTATGATAAGGTTATGGATATGCGAGATTACGACGAGAAAAATGATCTAAACCTCAGATTTAATTTTAAAATGAATGAACTTGAAGCAGCAGTGACAAATGTTCAACTTTCAAAAATAAAATCATTTATCTCAATTCGAAAAAAAATATTTGACAATTATTTATCCATACTTGGCGACCATATAGAAATTCCAAATATCAAACTAAACAATTTCGACTACAATTATTTTCGAGTTATAGCATCACATTCATTCCTCTCACCTGACCAGGTAATTAAAAAGGCTCTGGAATATGGAATTGTCATACGAAAACCCGTATATAAACCACTTCATATGTATGCTAACAAAGAAAAACTAATGAATACGGAAATGGCATGGTACAAACAATTTTCGTTACCAATTTATCCAGAATTGGATAAAAAGGATTTTAAAGTAATTGTTGATTTTCTGAGGACGATATATGATTAGGTCAAAATCATTATTGAAATATATACCCACGTTAATTTTTTTCATATTTCTAATCTTTAATAAACAAATAGCTCATATTTTTAACAATCCTAAAACTATCTACATATATTATTTAATAACTCCGTTTATATTTACTTTTGGGTTAATTCCTGTTTTCAATAAAATTGCCCTAATATTTAACATTGTGGATAAACCAGGTGGAAGACACATCCATGACCATCCCACTCCAAAAACTGGTGGTATTGTGGTTTTGATAGTCTTTATCGCAGCAACAAACCTGATAAGAAACCTGCCATATGAATTCAATGGAATATTCTTGGGCACTATGATAATTGGATTCTCTGGAATATTTGATGATGTTAAAGGTTTACCAGCATGGTTAAAATTGATACTCCAATTGTTAGCCAGCAGTATTGTTATCTATTATGGTGTTTCATTTTCATTTTTGCCTGAGAATATTTTCTTCAGAATTATTGAAATATTATTAACCATTTTATGGATTGTAGCAATAACAAATGCTATCAATTTCTTAGATGGAATAGATGGTTTAGCTTCTGGAATTGGAATAATTACATCGGTATTTTTTGCGATTATTGCATATCTGGGTGGTGATATTTTTATGTATTTACTAAGTTTAATTTTCGCAAGCACTCTATTAGGCTTTTTTATCTATAATTTTCGTCCAGGCAAAAATGCTCTTACATTCCTTGGTGATACAGGTAGCAATCTTATTGGTTTTTTCTTAGCAATAATTTCAATATACGGAACATGGGGAAATGGCAAAATAATCGATATGATCATCCCTCTCCTTATTTTAGCACTACCAATCTCAGATCTGATTATTACCAATTTAGACAGAATTGTTAAAAAGAAAGTCAACGGTTTTCGTAACATACTCAGCTATACAGGGACAGATCATATTCACCACAGGGTAATGAAAATGGGTTTGAGTAAAACTTCGTCGGTAATCATTTTGCTAGCACTTAATGCAACTCTGGGGCTTATTACCATACTAATATATCAGGGAAACCTCCTTGAAGGAATAATTGCCATAATAACCTCAATAAATATAATATTTATTTTTAATTATTTAATATCAATCAGCAATCCAAATAAAAAGGTTTTGCAATAAAATGTATTCTTTTTTATATTAAAACGAGGGGGATATGATAGTGGATTTGATATTCGTGAGGTTAGGATAGAATGTATGAAAGCTACTGGAAGTTAAAAGAGAAACCTTTTGAGAATACGCCGGACCCGAAGTTTCTATATAGGTCAAGAGAACACGAAGAAGCTATGATTCGCCTTTTGTACGCTATTCACAGCAATAAGGGCTGTGCTTTACTAACTGGAGATTATGGATGTGGTAAAACACTTTTAATGTATACAATTATCAAAGAACTATCCCAGGGTCCATTTGAAATTGCCTATCTTACCAATCCAAGATGGACACCTATTGAATTAATAAAAGAAATCCTATATCAACTAGATATTGAAACAAATTCCGACTCCAAGCTTGATCTGGTACATAAATTAAATGATTTCCTTTACGATACTGCCAGAAAACAAAAGCATACTATAGTAATTATTGATGAGGCACAGGAAATCAAAGACCCTGATATCTATGAAGAACTAAGGCTTTTACTCAATTTTCAACTAAATGACAGATTTTTGCTGACACTATTCCTTGTTGGACAAAACGAACTCAAAGAGTTGATTCAAAAAATCCCACAATTCAACCAGAGAATAGCAATTAAATACCACCTAAAACCCTTTGACCTGGATGATACTAAATCATATATTGAATATAGAATAAGGGTTGCGGGAAGAGAAGATTCAATGTTTACCCAAGATGCTTATGAAATGATTTTTGAAAAATCCGATGGTATTCCCAGACTTATAAATAACATATGTGATCTTTGCCTTGTTATAGGATACGGTAAGAAATTAGAAAAAATTGATAGCTCTATAGTAAGGGAAGTTAGTCTATGACACCCAGAATGAGAGATATACTCAAATTCTATAATGATGATAGAAAAAGCGACGAGGAGATAAAAAAAGAGAAATCCAATAAAGATAAATGCTATGATATAGTTTTTGGAAATCTTGACGAATTAAAAGAAAAACTTTTGAATAAAGAGTCAGAAAATAAGGTTAAAAATGATAAACCCAAAGAAGAAAAGCTTGATGGGAAAAAAGAGGAAAGGAAAAAAGAAGAAGAAAAAAAAGATGACTATACAGCTGTCTTTGGTAGTTATGAATCCCTAAAAGAAAAACTATTAGATTCTTGTAAAAAGTCTGAAGAATCAATGAAAGAAAAAAGAAAAGAGAAAGAGGAATTAAAAGCGAAAGAAAAGCCTGATTTCAAAATTACTGAAGAAATACAAGAGAAAGAGATGCCAGAGGCAGTAAAGGTAGAAAGCATAGGTTTAGAGAAAAATGAACCAGAATTGGAATTAAGCAGTTTTAACGAAATTAGAGAAGAGCTTTTAAAAAAAACTCCCAAAACAGTCATACACAAACCTACAGAAGAAGTTAAAAAGAAAAAAACTGAAAAAATTGAGGAAATAAAAGCGACCAATAACGTAGAGGAAGAGACTCGAGAGAAAACTGTACAGGAAAAGGAAGAAACAAAAACAGCGGCTCCTATTGAAGAGCAAATCAGTAAGACTAAAGAAACAGTCACAGAAAAAGAGGAAAAACAAGAAGAATATGAATTCAGTAGTTTAGAATCGTTAATGGAAGACCTAAAAAAACCGCATATCCCCCCACCTATTTCTGAAGAAGAACCAACTATTACCGAACAGCTCATTCAAGAAGAAGAAGGAGAAACTACAGAAGAATCAATAAAAGAGCCTGAAATAGAGAAATCTGAAGAAAAAGAAGAGCAACCCTTTTCACCATTTAAAGAACTGGAAAAAGAAATAGAAAGGACCTCCTCTAAGGAGGACCACATAAAGAGAGTGCCTGAAAGGGAATCACAAATAACAGCAGGAACCCTGGAATATTCGGGCATTGATTTTTATCTCGAAGCAAATAAAGTAGTGGAACAGGCGATTAACCAGATAAATACTAAATCGCATGATTTTATTATTCCAGTACTGAAGTTGGCTCCCACTTTTGTTAATAACGTATTGAATCACGAAGAACTCCTTGCTTTAGCAATCCAAAAGAAAAGATACAGTAAATGGCTTGTATCACATCAGGTAAATGTAGCAATAATAAGTCTAAAAATAGGCATGGGGCTAAATCTACCCGAGATAAAACTAAATGAACTTACAGTTTCAGCTTTGTTTCATGATATCGGAATGTTAAAAATACCAAACTCTATTATATTTAAACACGGTAGATTAGCTAATGAAGAATTCGACCTAATCAAGAAACACCCAGAATTTGGTGTGGAATTAATATCTCAACTAAGAACAGATTATCCTTATTTGCTCGAAGCAATATACCAGGAGCATGAAAGATATGACGGCTCAGGCTATCCAAGAGGATTGCGTGGAAATGAAATTTCTATGTATGCGAGGATAATTGGACTTGCCGATACTCTTGAGGCTCTACTTCATGGAAGAGCATATAGAGATGGATTTATAACACAGAAAGCCATTCAGACTATCATACAGCAAAGGGCAAAATTATTTGATCCAAAAGTACTTAGAGCAATGATAGATACAATTTCAATATTTCCTGTTGGTAGTTATGTAAAGTTAAATACAGGTGAGCTTGCACGGGTTATATCAATCAATAAACAGAGACCGGTTCGACCAACAGTCGAGGTAATAAGAGACAAGAATGGAGAAGCACTAGCCGAGCCATATCAAATCAACCTTGAAAAAGAGCCCCTTATATACATAACAAAGCAAATCTCTTAAGTTTCTCCACGTTCCTTTAACCTCAACAACAAAAAATAAAGAGCTTTTACCTGATTATACATATTCCTCAAAACTTCAAAGTTAATAAATCTAAAATAGCAATCTCTCCTATCGCCAAAAATAGCGTACAATTTTTCGCTTCTGGAAAAAACAAAAGGTATAAATAAAAGGGAATTTGCCATTTTACCACAGATATCTAATATCTTCTTATCATCAATAATGTAGAATTCCTGTTCACCACATCTTATGTGATCATTAATATTCTCCATAACCTTAGGAAATAGCTCTTTACATTCTATCGATTCCTCGCTTCTAAAAGCATCTACTTTACCAGCTTGTTCCCTCGCAAAGCAATATAAATCCACAGAGTATATCTTCTTCACCTCCTCACAAAAAATCCTTAACAAAGAAGTAACATAATCCTCATACTTACTCTGATTCAATAATTGTGAAAGATTATATACTAATCTGTAACTTTCATTTACATCTTCTCTCTTTCTTAATAAATCCCTTAAGTAGTTCATTAACTGTCCTAATATAAATCCATTCAAAACAAGGATAGATGATAAGAATGCTCCATGGGTAAACCCACCCATTAATATCACAGGATATACTAATTTAGAAACTGGTAATACTAAACTGATACCAAGTGTTATTACTAAAGTAAATACATAAATGATTCTTTTAAATCCCTGATAACAGTTAAATAGTCCAATGTGAAAACTGGCAGATAATGATAACATTATTATTATAGATGGCAATAAAATAGAAATAAAGTTAAAGTTTACCACATTTATTGGTTCATAGGTATATCTGTTCTCAGATATCATAAGATAAACTGATAGAATCAAGCAGAAAAATAAGCAACCATACCACATAATATATACAGTAATGCTTTTTTTAATTCTAACTAATTCATCTGCAATCAATATTGTAAATGAAATTCCTATAAAGGCTAAAAAAGTTATAAAAGCAGAATAAATATTCCAGTAAACAGGGAACTCTGCAAGAAGGGGACTCTTCCCCCACAATTCAAGATAGTCTCTTAATAAATATGCCAGGATTCCATTTACTCCCCAGAACAGAGACATCGAAAGTAATAAACCAATACTCAAAAAATAGTAGCTCCTTCTATTTAGTTTTATTATGCTATGGGCAAAAATTCCTGCCAGAAATATGCCAGCAATTAATCCTATCTCTCTTTCAATTCGGAAACTCTTTATAAAATTTGGTACATTATAAAAAGTTGTGTCAACCACATAAACAATTATAAATATTAATACACTTAAAAAAAGAGGGATAAATATTTTAAAAAAATTTTTCATTAAAAAAGATTACTGTATCACACGATTATTTTCATTGGTTATAATTATTATTGGTTTATAATCGGCTAACTCATTCTCATCTAAAATTGCAAAAGATAAAATAATCAATTTATCACCAGGATAAACCAGCCGGGCAGCCGCACCGTTTACACATATAACACCACTGTTCCTTTCTCCTTCAATCACATAAGTCTCAAACCTATTGCCGTTAGTCAGATCAAGTACGAGCACTTTTTCATAAGGAAATAGCTTTGCCTTATCCATTAGTTCTCTATCAATAGTGATGCTGCCTTCGTAATCCAATTTACTTTCAGTAACAACGCATCCGTGTATTTTGGACTTTAACATTATATACTTCATGTTACTTATCCTCATCAAGATCAAACATTTTAATTTATTAATATTAAATAATATAACAAAAATTTAAAATGAAACATAAAGCTTGACTATCCACCTCTAAATTGCTAAAATTTCAAGCTTATTTAAGAAAAAATTTACAATTATGAAGAACATTTTTGAGTACTTAGACTTTTATTCAAAATACAATCCTAATAAGACTTTTATTTCATATCATGAGAATAATTATTCATACAAACAAATAAACAACGCAGTAAATAATCTTTGTAACATAATAAACAGGTCGTTTGCTAACTATCCCAAGCGTATTGCACTTTTTTTACCTGGTTCCCCAGAATTTATAACTTCTTATTTTGCTTCTATCAAATTGGGAGCTGATGTAGTAATAATACCACCAAATATCACTTATCAGGAACTATCAAATCTTTTAAAGCAGACAAAACCAGATATTCTCATATTGAATAATAATTCAAATGACAAAGTTGATAAGGCTAAATTTCTCTCAAAATGCGAATTTATAAAAATAATATTCAGTTCGAATAAAGACAACTCATTAAATATCAATGAATTAATAAATTATGAATCAGAATTTAAACAAACTACTTACCCAAATTTTGAAGAAAGACAAATACTTTTTTTCTTAAAAAAATTTCGGCAGAAAAGATCTAGAATAGGCTACTCTTATAAAAACATAACCTCTGCAGCTCGGTCACTTGCAGGAATTGTAAAATTCCTTCCAAAGAAAGTTTTTATCAATTCCTATCCTTTACATACAACAAAAGGGAATATACAGATTCTAAACACTTGTCTTGCTTCTGGCGGTAGACTGGTCATTTCAAATAATAATATTCCCAACCAAATTGCAAAACAGATTCAAAAACAGAAAGTTACTATATTTGTTACAGACACAAATTATTTAATAGAAACTGTTGAAAATTTTGAAAATATTGAAAGAAAAAGTAAACAAAAAGTTATACTACTAAACGGTATTTTGTATGATCGTAAAATATTTAAGGAAATTGAAGAAAAATTCAATTTTACAATCCTCGAAGGCTTTGGACTTCCTGAAACTTCCGAAGTCTGTTGCTGGAATCTAAACAAACTTGAGCGAGTAGAATTATCAATTGGCAAACCACTACCTTGTAACCAGGTTTTAATTGTTAATGAAGATGGAAAAGAAATGCCCCCCTACAAACCAGGGTACCTGGCAATAAAAGGGGAAAATATTTGTAATCAAATAATAGACGATCAAACTAAAATTTATAAGGATTGGATAAAGACAGAATTGATTGGATATAAAGATCACGACGATTTTATTTATTTAAAATCTAAGAAGAAAAATATACTTCATAGACATGGATACGAAGTATATATCGAAGATATTGAAGATTTTATAAGACAACTGGAAGAGGTAAATGATGTTGCAATTTCTGTAACAGAATCCGGTGGTGGACATGATAAATACAAAGCATGTATCAAATTAAAAAACGGAATAAAGAGTGATACAGAAACTTTGAAAAAAGTTATAATAGACCATCTACCAAAATACCTCATCCCTGATGAATTAGAAGTAGTGAAAAGTATTCCAAAAGATGAATATGGTAATATTTTAAGACATAAACTAAACAAATAAGAGGAGGAATAAACTTGAAGGAATACCAAACAAATGAAATAAGAAACGTCGGGCTTTTCGGCCATGCATCATCAGGCAAAACTTCTCTTGCAGAGGCATTCTTATACACAGCAGGAGTTACCACAAGACTTGGTAAAATTGAAGACGGTACAACTGTATCAGATTACCATCAGGATGAAATAGCAAGAAAATTTTCTATTTCAACCAGCTTAATGCACGTGGAATGGGATAAAATCAAAATAAACATTCTTGATACGCCCGGCTATCTCGATTTTATATCAGAAAGCAAAGCTATCGCTAAGGTAGTCGATCTTGGATTAATACTTGTCCATTCCCAGACTGGTGTAGAGGTAGGCACAGAAATGGTATTCAAATTTTCGGAAGAAGAGAACCTTCCCGTATGGTTTATAATTAACATGCTTGATAGAGAACACTCAAATTTCAAAAAAACTGTTGAATCAATCAGAAATACATTTGGTAAAAAAGCAGTGCCTATCCAGATACCTGTAAATGAGGGATTGGGGTTTACAACAATCGTTGACCTAATAAAAGAAAAAGCACTAAAATATAATCCCGATTCAAAGGGCGATTACTCAATTGAAGACATTCCTGATAACTTAAAACAAGAAGTTGATGAATTGAGGGAAGATTTAATAGAAACAATAGCTGAATCTGATGATTCACTGCTAGAAAAATTTTTTGAGAACGGAACACTTTCCGAGGAGGAAATCATAAATGGATTAAAAAATGCGGTAATCAATCGTGAAATTTTCCCGATACTCGCTTCCTCTGCAGCACATAATATCGATGCTAAAAGAATATTGGAGTTAATAAAAGACTTTGCTCCAGCTCCAAATGAAAGAGGAGAAATAACAGGATTTGCAAACGGCAAAGAAATAAAAAGAAAAGTGAGTGACAGCGAACCTGTATCTATTTATATATTCAAAACCCTGAGTGAGTTACACGTTGGTGAATTATTATTTTTTAAAGTTATGTCGGGATGTTTAAAATCTGGACTGGATTTATTAAATCCACACACTAAAACCACAGAAAGAATTGGAACGATTTACATAACAAACGGGAAAAATAAAAATGAAGTAGCACATCTCCATGCCGGTGATTTAGGTTCCACAGTAAAACTTAAGAACTCACATACACTGGATACCTTAACTGATCCAAAATCACCAATAGAGTATCAAAGAGTTACCTTCCCTGATCCTGTGATTGAAATAGCTATAGAACCAAAATCAAGAGGTGATGAGGAAAAAATATCCGAGGGATTACAGGCATTAAACCATGAGGACCCAACATTCAATTATAGATATGATTCTGAACTAAAACAAACGATTCTGTCTGGTCAGGGTGAACTCCACCTCATGGTTGTCCTTGACAGACTTAAAGCCAGATATAATGTAGAAGTTAACCAGATGCCACCAAGAATACCATATAGAGAAACCATAACTAAAAAAGGAGAGGCAAAATACAGACATAAAAAACAAACAGGTGGCGCCGGCCAGTTTGCAGAAGTATGGATGTATATAGAACCACTGGAAAGGGGTAAAGGCATTGAATTCACAAATACTCTTGTAGGGCAAAATGTTGACCGAGTTTTTGTTCCATCCGTTGAAAAGGGAGTGCGCTCAGCTTGTGAAGAAGGTATAATGGCGGGTTATAAGGTAACAGATGTAAAAGCAGTGTTTTACGATGGTAAACAACATCCCGTAGACTCTAATGATATTTCCTTCCAGATAGCAGGTAAAGGTGCTTTCAAAGAGTGCTTTATTAATGCAAACCCGATTCTTCTGGAGCCGATTTACGAACTTGAAATTCTAGTACCAGAAGAATTCATGGGTGACGTAATGGGGGATATCTCAAGTAGGAGGGGAAAAATACTTGGTATAGAAACGGAAGGTAACTTTCAGAAAATTAAAGCACAAGTACCACTTGCTGAACTATATAAATATGGTTCTGCATTAAGATCCATGACACAGGGACGCGGTTATCATAGACAAAAATTTTCTCACTACGAAACTGTACCCAGAGAAATTCAGGATAAAATAATAGAAGAAGCAAAAAGAAAAAAGGAGGAGGCACATAAATAATTGGATAATCTCTGGGCTCCATGGCGGATTGACTACATATTAAATCCAAAAGAAAAGGGATGTTTTTTTTGTAAATACATCAAAGATAACAACGATGAAGAACATCTTATCCTGTTGAGGGGAAATCACTCTTTTGTAATTATGAATTATTATCCCTATAATAATGGACATCTCATGATCGCACCCTTTAGACACCTTGCTGGGCTTTCTGAATTAAACGATGATACACTTCTAGAAATGCTGAAATTAACCCGGCATTCTGTTGATATAATAAAGAAGGAAATGAAAGCTGAAGGATTTAACATTGGCATAAATCTTGGTGACATTGCCGGAGCCGGAGTAAAAGACCATTTACATATCCATATAGTACCACGATGGAAAGGCGACACTAATTTTATGCCTATTATTGGACATACGAAAGTAGTTAGTGAGGGATTAAAGGAAACTTACCAAAAACTAAAAAAACACTTCGATAAAATCACAATATAAAACTTAAAATTTTTAAATTGATTAAAAAATCCCACAGCTCATAACTATTAATCCTCATCCGTTATTTAATACGCCATTAAAAAGCATCATGAGATAATCCATTAAAGACACTTATAAAACAAATTTTATAGTTACATCATAAAGTATTTTTTAAACACTCGGTTTTGTTACTACTCAATTCATTTTAATTTTTTTGGGTCTGTTAAATTTTCTGTTGAAATTTTGAATAAAAATAAGAAAGGTACC
>JACDNV010000025.1 GCA_017656425.1 Candidatus Neomarinimicrobiota bacterium
ATGCAGAATGCAGAGTGCAAATTGAAAAATGCAAAATCGCTTTTTGTCAGATTTGTTTTTGTACCCAAAATGTATACAGAAATAAATTTGACTTTTGCACTTTGCAATCTTCATTTTGCAATTGCCGTAAGGCTATCTTGTCCTTCGGGAAATCGTCTTCGGTGACTTCGTGAATACAAGACGTTAAGCGCAAAGGCTCAATGCAGAATGCAAAATGCAAATTGAAAAATGCAAAATCGCCTTTTGTCAGATTTGGCTTTTGTACTCAAAATGTAGACAGAAATAAATTTGACTTTTGCACTTTGCAATCTTCATTTTGCAATTGCCGTAAGGCTATCTTGCCCTTCGGGAAATCGCCTTCGGCGACTTCGTGAATACAAGACGTTATTCTCACCAGAAAGAGCAGGTGAAATATTATTATAGCAGCTTAAGAATAATAATACCGTATTATATGAATTACCGTTCCTCGATAGATTGGAACATAAAGTGAAGATAAGTTAATTAGTCGAGAAATTACTAATTTTCGATAGGTTAATTTTTCCCCTTATAAATAATATATTACGTGATGATTTACTGATTATTATTAGTGATCATGGGAATATTGAAGATTTAACCAGTAGTAAACATACAAGTAACGATGCTCTGATTATTATAAGAGGTAAAATTGGCTCAATATCCTTTGAAAAAAATAGGTTCACTCTATGATTTTTCAGAGGCGATATTTAAGTGCTTTATATAATTGACAGATTTTTCTTAAGGTCTGATATTTCTTCATTTAGTTTTTTAGTATCTATTTCTTTGGCGGAAATGCTGGCAATCGATAACGGCGTTTTCTCAGTTATTTCTTCTATAATTTTAATTGCCCTCGCACTTGGTTTCAGTCCATATGTCATAAAAAGTGCATACTTTTTTATTTGATCTTTATAAGTATTGAAAAAAGTTTTAATTGCTGGAGGTATCTTTCCTGCCCACACAGGGAAGGTTACAATTATTAAGTCGTAGTCTGATGGTTTTTTCTCTATTTTCTTTATTTCTGTATATCTTTCGAAAATTGCGTCAAAACCGTTGATAAAAAATCTTAATATCCCCTCTCTATTCTTTTTGTCTACAATTTCCTCGACATCAGATTTTAGGTGTTTCGATAGATTTTCTGATATTTTCTTTGAATTGCCACTCAGTGTAAAATAATAAATAATAGTTTTCATAATATTACCTACTTACTATTTAACTTGTCCTTAGCCAAATTTTTGATGGTTTTCTAAAAAAATTTCTCTTTGCTAGAATTCGCTTCATAATAATTGTAAATATAAAATAAATAAAAGAAATGAGAATAGCAATCCAAAAGTAAATTTGCTTTTTATACAAATAGCTATATGCGGGTAGATTTATAGCTAAAATGAAAGGTATGACTAAAACAAAAGTAACTGCACTTGAAAACATGTAATCACTTGCTACAGGTGTTTCAAATTGTGGATCCAATACTCTCAGTAGTGCAAGACCAGTGGGCATTGTGCCTGTACATGCTCCATATACAATCAATGTCCTGTGAAATCTATGATCCCTGTAAATTCTTGAGCAGAACCAAGGTGTTGATATAATAATAATTATTCCACCAATAGTACTCAAGACTAAGATAGGGATAAGATATTCCTTAACAACAACAAGGGATATTGCTCCAAGGGAAGCAGCAACCATAATATCTACTGAAAAACCAGATATCCTTGTTAGACAACCATTATCAAGGACATAATCTATTTTTAACAGATTAGCAATTTTTCTTATAAGCAATGCAAAAAGTGCGGCAAAGACAAAACTAATACCCCACAGGTTTATTGCCAAATCGCTACCTAATTTTCCGGCAAAGGATAAAATATATGAGATAAATTTTAGAAAGATGTAGCTAAAAAGATAGGTCATGAAAACTACAGAAGCGTTTAACGTCATACTATCTATTGCCTCCGAATGTGTTGTTAAATGTGAGCCATAGGGCTTTTTTGCATCTGGTGAAAGTATCCCAGATTTTACCTCAATCTTTTTTATTACTTCAATTTTTTTCTCTTCAATCCAGTTTTTCCTTAGTCCATAGTTGATTAGATACATACCACCAAAGCATGCCCATATAAAACCAAGGGCAGCAAAAGTCAATCCGATGCTTCCGGCGCCTTCAAAACCGAAACTTTCCCAACCTTTCCCAATCGCATATGATTGTCCGGGACCGAGGGCAAAACCCAAAGGTAGAAAGAACCCGAACGCTGGGAATAAATTTGGGAAAAAGGTTTTCATAAAAAAATAGGTGATGAATAGCCCTACCATTGCTTGGACTGCGTATTGGAAAATTATTGATATTGAAGTTGAGATGATGCCGTGATTACTTTTTTGCCTTTTTTCTGGTGCTCTCCTGAGACTCATTGCAACAAATGAAATACTCAACAAATGATAAACCATGTGTCCTAATGATTCCTGTGTTAAATTGATTTGCGGCCCAAAGTAGTTATAAAAAATAAGAAGAATAAATCCAGCTGTTAGTGAGTTTGGCACCAGATATTTTTGTAATAGAATAATTCTTGCTCTAAAGAATGTAGCTAAAATAAGAGCTGTGGATATTATTCCCAGATTTAAAAATAACTGCCAAGGGAAATTCATAACAGTCTCCCATAAATACTAAAATAATCTACCTATTTATATTATAAAATAAAAATAGGCAATATATTCATATAGTAGGAAATATTTTCAAATTAAAGAAATTTTTTATGAGCTAGAGTAGATACCCTCCCCGAACGTTAAGTGAGGGGATGATGGGGGATGTTGCGGCACATTCGGGGAGGGGGAGGGATCTATCTGAGGTTGATCCGTAGTAGCATCAAAAACCATGATATAATTTAACAAATATTATGCCAAATTGAAATCAAATTTTTCAAATTTCAATGATTTTAACAATTAGACAGAGTAAATGTTCCTAAGGTTACATTCCTATCCTTATAAATTTTATAAGCTTAGAAAGTTGTTTGATTAACATTTAAAAGGTAAATTTTAACGTATTTAATTGCGAGGTGTTTATGCAAAAGATTCTGATAATAGATGATGATACTGAACTTCTAAACCTATTAGAAAATTTTTTCAAAGAAAAAGGGTTTTTTGTAGTACTATTGAACTCAGGTGTTAATGCGAATGAGGTTGCGGTAAAAGAACAGCCCGACATAATTTTACTTGATGTTAGAATGCCTGGAGCTGATGGATTTACCGTATTGAAACGATTAAAAGAAAATGGTTTGACATCACATATACCGGTTATAATGTTAACTGGAGAGGATACTCCTGATTCACAGATAAGTGGGCTTTTAACTGGTGCTGATGATTATATCACAAAACCTTTTGATCTGGAAGTTCTATATGCAAGAGTACTTGCTGGATTGAGAAAAAGTGCAGAACATATTAGAACAAAGAAGGATCAGATTAACCTATTAAATTTTCTTATTAATCATTACATAAAAAGGGGATATGAAGTATATAGTAAGCTACATCCTGATTTTCCAGATTATCCAGAGGGGTGGAAAGGATATGTACCGGACATGATTATTCGAAAGGGCTATAAGACTAAATGTTACAGTTTTGAAAATATACAATCTTTAAAAGAGGAATCATTTATTGATAGATTAAAGGCTCTTGTGACATTGGGGATAGAAAATGAAATCGAGCCTGAAGTGATTGTAAGAACAAAGGAAGCTAAAAAATTTTGCAAGGAAATTTGTAAAGAATACAATTTGCCTATAAAAATTAAATTAATAAAACGGCATAAAAGACTATTTCGCTAAGGATTTTTCGGGCCATATTTTTATTAAATTTAATATAGTCTGTACCGCTTTTTCCATTGCTTGAATACTGATCCATTCCTGTTTGCTGTGGAAGTTATGGCCACCTGTGAAGATATTTGGTGTCAGTATACCTTTAAAACACAATTTTGCTCCATCTGTACCCCCTCGTATAATCTGTAATTTGGGTTCCAGTCCGGATCTTTTTACAGCCTCCAGAGCGTATTCAACAACCTTAGGATCCTCCTCGAGTTTAATTTTCATATTTCTATATGATTCTTTTATTTCAAGTTCAATTTTTGATTTTGGATATTTTTTATTAGCTAAGTCTTTAATTTTATTTAAATCTATTTCCTTTTCTTTCATGGCGGAAAGTTCAAAGTCACGAATTAAAACCTTTAATGTACATTTTTCGACTCCTCCCTCGATAACATATGGGTGGAGATACCCTTCTCTTTTTTCAGTGGTTTCGGGAGATGGTTTTTTTTCGAGTTCTGAGACAATAAATGAAGCAATTTTAATAGCATTGACAAGTTTATTTTTTGCGTATCCAGGATGTACATTTATTCCATGAATATTAAATATTGCCGTGCTTGCATTGAATGTTTCATTCTCAATTTCACCTAAGGATTCACCATCAACGGTGTATGCATACTTTACACCAAATTTGTTTACATCGAAATGTTTTGTTCCATTACCCACTTCTTCATCAGGTGTAAATGCCAATTTTATTTTACCATGTTTTATGTCGGGGTTGTTGATTAGATATTCTATTGCAGTAATAATTTCTGCTATACCGGCTTTATCATCAGCACCGAGTAGTGTTGTACCATCTGATGTAATAATATCATCTCCTATGTGCTGTTTAAGAGACGGATTTTCTTCAAATTTAATAACCTGAGAGGGGTCACCAGGCAAGACTATATCGCCTCCAGAGTAATTTTCATGTATAATCGGCTTAACATTTTCACCAGATACTTCTGGTGAGGTGTCCAGATGTGCTAAAAAACCTATTGGAGGCACTTTATCCTCATCTTCAGCGAGATTAGAGGGTAGAGTTGCGTATACGTAACCATATTGATCTATTTCAACCTCATAAAGTCCAAGGCTGTTTAATTCATCTACGAGAAGCAAAGCGAGATTCTTTTGTTTATCTGTACTCGGGAATTTGTCTTCAACTCCTTCTTTAGATTGAGTATCAATTTTTACATATTTTAAAAATCTTTCTACAAGCTTTTCTTTTAATAGCATTACTCCCTTCCTACCTTTAAACCTCGGGGAATTTACACAGGTAATACAAAAAAGGCACATAAAATTATTTTTTAGCTTGAAAATGTAATTCTAACTTTTAAACTTAGGAATGTGAATAAATTATATTAAGCCAGATGAAAAAACTTTACTTTTTAATAATAAAACCTGGTTCTTCATATGTAGAATTAAGAAAACGAAATAAAGATTTTGATAATCTTATTGTGAATTTGAGCGACAGAAATGATGTTTTATGGACTGTACGAAGTGTGCCTGATGTAGAAATATACAATTTGGGTAAATACAAGGCTATCTTTGTAACGGGCGCTCACAGCTCTATCGTAACTGGCTATAAATATCTTGATGGATTCAAATGGATAGTTGAGTTAGCAATAAAAAGGAGAATACCAATGCTTGGAATTTGCTTTGGGCATCAGTTGATATGTAAAGCGCTTGGAGGCGATGTTAGTCGGAATCCTATGGGTCCGGAGTTTGGAATAAGTAGAATAAACCTAACAATTAACGGTATAGCAGACCCAATATTCAGGGGAATAAATAGATCTAAAATGGATGTATATACTTCACATGTCGATAATGTCAGCAGGCTTGGTGCCGATTTTATACAGCTTGCATGGAATGAACATTCCATGTATCAGGCGGTTAGGTATGATAATTTTATCTATGGAGTACAATTTCATCCTGAATATACAAAAGAGGTGATGGAATTTTATATAAGAAAGAACTGGAAATTGATCGAAAAAGATTATAAGGGAGGTCCGCTTTTCAAAAAAAGACCTGAAGAATTATTAAAAAACATGAAAGAATTAAGAAAACCAAAAATGATTATTAAAAACTTTATAACATTGGCAACAAGCATTTAAAATTACTATGGATATTATAATATCACATGACTGGAATGTATCGCTAACAACAGCTAAGGGGATTCAGAAAGAATTATTTAAAAAAGTTGAGTTTTCAAAAATTGATGTGACAAAAGTAAAAAAAGTATTGGCTGTAGATATTTCCTATCATAGGAAAAGCAAACTTGGATTTGCTGTTATGGGAGTATTTAATGTTAGTTATGATATGGATCGAAGGATATTTAATATTAATCAATATAGTATTCATAAAAATATTGCAAATGTTAGTTTTCCCTATATACCGGGATTTTTAAGCTTCAGAGAAATTCCTTTATTGATTCCGCTTTTAAATAACTTTAAGGATAAGCCTGATTTAGTTCTAGTCGATGGTGCAGGTATTGCACATCCCAGAAAGATGGGATTGGCATCCCACATCGGTGTTATTTATGACATACCAACAATAGGGTGTGCGAAATCACGTTTAATAGGTGATTATGATGAACCTGGTACAAGAAAGGGGAGTTTTTCATATTTGTACTATAAGGGAGAAGTTGTAGGTGCGGTTTTAAGAACAAGGGATTATACACGTCCCCTTTTTATATCACCTGGAAATAAGACTGATATAGAAAGCAGTGTTAGTCTGGTTTTATCCTTCTGTACAAACTATAGAATTCCTGAACCGATTCGAATAATTGATAGTAAAACAAAAAAATTTAGAAAAGAATATGAAAGAGGGAAAAATGCGGAAGTTATTTAGAAGCAGTTCGAATAGGGTAGTTGCTGGAGTTTGTGGTGGTCTTGGCGAATATCTTAGTATAGATCCTGTAATAGTTCGTATTATCTGGATACTTCTTCTTTTTTTTGATTGTGTTGGTTTAGTACTTTATATAATTGCCTGGATTATAATTCCATCAGAGATAAAGGGTGTGTCAGAGGAATTAAAAGAAAATAAATCAAAAATAGAAACATCTTCTAAGAAAAATAGCGCGTATCTTATAATAGGTATTACACTGGTGTTATTGGGAGTTATTTTTATCGCAAGAAATTATTGGGTACATGATTACATAATGTATTATCTGCAGTTCATATATAATTTTATTGTCCCATTGGGATTAATAGCTCTTGGGATTTTTCTAATTTTTAAGAAAAAGTAAAATCAACTATTCGATTTTATTCTTCCAATCAAGTGCTCCAACAGGACAGTTATCTACACACTCTCCACAATCTTTGCATGAGAATGGCAATGGGTTATTGAAAGCTGTGGAAATAGTTGTATTATAACCTCTATTAATAAATCCAATAAGTGATTTATTGACCACTTCTTTACATATCTTTACACATATACCGCACTTAATACATTTGTTTCTATCAAGTATTATTTCAGGATGTCTATTATCATATGAAAATTTTATTTTTTCTCCTTTATAAAATTCTGGATGAGCTCCGTATTTTTCAGATAAAGTTTTTAACTTACAATCATTCTTGGCAGTGCAGCTACATTCAAGACAACGCTTACCCTCCTCCATAATCTCTTTCTCAGTAAAAGTTTTTGTAATCTCTTTGAATGAATTTTTTCTTTCGCTGATCGGAATGTAGTGTATCTTCTGTCTTTTTTTATTTATAGGCTCTTTTAAAAACACGAGTTCATCTTTCTTTAAATATTGCCAGTGCCCCCTTGTAACATTTATAGAATAAGGTTCTTTGTAGGTTTTCCCCTCGAAAAAGTTCAATATACCTAACGCTATCTTCCTGCCTGCTGCCACGGCTTCGACTACAGATGCAGGTCCTGTTACGCAATCACCACCCGCAAAAATTTTACCTTTGACTTGATGATTATCGGGATTTATTATTATATCACCCCAACGATTAGTCTCTATTTCCTCTGGAGCTATTGTTTTTTGACCGATTGCAGAAATTATAGTGTCTGCTTCTACGGTGAATTCTGATTCGGGAATTGGTATAGGTCTTTTTCTTCCGCTGGCATCTATCTCTCCCAGTTGCATTTTTTGACAGGTTAGTATTTTTTTACCGTTCTTAATCTCGATTTTGACTGGTGCAACAAGGAATTTAAATATTACACCCTCTTCTTTTGCTTCTTCTATCTCAATCTTTTCTGCTGGCATTTCACTTTCAGTACGTCTGTAAAAACAGTATACCTCTTTGCTTCCAAGTCTGATGTCTGTTCTTGCACAATCCATGGCTGTATTTCCACCGCCAATTACGATGGTTTTACCAGGATTCTTCCCATTCCAACCATTTAAGGCGATATTTTTAAGCCAATCGATTCCTTTTTCGGTGTGATCTTCGCCTTCAATTCCCATGGAACTTGATTTCCATGATCCTACTGTAATGGCAACAGCATCATATCCATTTGCTAATGCATATAAACTAATATCTTTTCCCAGCTCTTTATTACAATAAAAATTTATACCACCCATTTTGATAAAATGGTCTATCTCCAAATCAACTAACTTTTTAGGCAATCGGTATTCAGGGATTCCATATCTCAACATACCTCCCGGCCGTGGTAATTTCTCATATATATCCGATGCTACTCCTGAGAGTCTTAAGAAGTAAGCTACAGATAAACCAGCAGGACCTGCTCCAACTATGGCTACTTTTTTACCATTCAAAGGTGGTAAATCTTCCATGTATTTATCGTAATACAAGTCGGCAGCTAATCTCTTAAAGTCATTTATTGCAACTGGTTCCCCGTCAATTAGGTTTCTCCTACAGTCTTTTTCACAAAATCTTGGGCAGACCCTCGAAATTGATATTGGCAAGGGAATTCTTTCTTTTATTATTATTAGTGATTTAAGAAAATCACCATCTCTTCCAGCCCTAACATATTCCTCGACTCTTGCATGTGCAGGACAGGCAATAGTACAAGGTGCTTCACAGTCTCCTGTATGCTCGGATAGCAGTAAATTCAGAGCTGTTCTTCTTACTTCGAGAACATCTTCGGTATCTGTTAATATGTCCATACCATTCTCTGCTAAAGTCGAGCAGGACGGTATGTATCTGTCATTTCTATTATCTTTTACAACACAGACAAAGCATGATGTGTTGTGGGATATTTTATGATTGTAACATAGTGTAGGGATATCTTTGCCCAATTTTAATGCTGCTTGAAGTACTGTTTTTCCCTTTTCGATTTCTATTTCCTGATTGTCTATTTTTAATTTTATCTTTTCCACCTTACTCCTCTTGTTTAATCTTCTTCTTTAAAGGTGTGCGCGAAATTGCATTTTTAGGACAAACCTCTATACAACTGTTACATCTTGTACATAAATCTACATTTATTACATAATCATTAGAGATCGCGTTTACAGGACATGTTCTTATGCATAGTCCACATTCGATACAAAGGTTTTTATCGAGATAAACTTCTACAAGTGAATTACATACCAATGCAGAACACTTTTTTTCCTCAATATGCTCTATGTATTCATTTTTAAAATATTTTAACGTCGATAACACGGGATTTGGAGCGGTTTGCCCGAGTCCGCAAAGGGATGCTTTTTTAACTTTGATAGCAAGGTCTTCTAAGGTATTCATATCGTCTTGAGTTGCTTTACCTTCTGTTATTTTTGTTAAAATTTCAAGCATTCTCTTGGTACCAATTCGACAAAATGTGCATTTACCACAACTCTCTCTAGTTGTAAAGTCTAGAAAGTAACGAGCTGTTTCTACCATACATCTATATTTTCCGATTACAATAAGTCCACCCGAGCCCATTATTGCTCCGAGTTCGATCAAAGAGTCGTAATCAATGATTGCGTCAAAGTGCTCTTCTGGTATACAACCGCCACTGGGACCACCAATTTGTACGGCTTTTACAGACCCAATCTCAGCTCCACCAATGTCATATACAATCTCACCAATTGTAATCCCCATTGGTACTTCAATTAATCCTGAATATTTTAAATCACCAGCAAGGGCAAATAGCTTTGTACCTTTTGATTTTTCTGTACCGATTTCTGCAAATTTTTCTCCACCTTCATTTATAATAATTGGAATATTGGCAAAGGTTTCAACGTTATTTATTGCTGTAGGATATCCCATGTATCCATAGTCTGTTGGATAAGGTGGACGATATCTTGGATTTCCCCTCCCTCCTTCAAGCGAATGGATCATAGCGGTTTCTTCACCACAGACAAAAGCTCCTGCACCTTCTTTTATAATTATAGGTATTTTTTTACCATTTATGATATTAATTTCTTTTTCTTCAACCTGTTTTATTGCTTGAGTAAGATGTTTTATAGCTAGTGGATATTCTGCACGAACGTAAATGAAAAGCTTTGTAGCTCCAGTCGCATAAGCACCGATTAACATACCCTCAATTATCTGGTGAGGGACTGATTCCATAAGCGACCTGTCCATGAAAGCTCCAGGGTCACCTTCATCACCATTGCATATTAGTATTTTTTCCTCGGAAAATTTTGATGCAAGTATTGACCATTTTAAACCTGTAGGAAAACCTGCGCCACCACGTCCCCTTAGTCTGGATTTTTTAACCTCTTCAATTATATCTACAGGTTTTAAATCCAGTGCCTTTTGAAGTCCATTATAACCACCGTTTCTAATATATTCATCTATTGATGTAGGAGATATTCTGCCGCTTAACCTTGTTACTTTAATTAATTCTTTCTCTTTTCTTTTTTGGGGGAATATATGTAAAAATTTTTCTTCCTCATTTAATATAGCGTTCAAATATTCATCGCTCGGTCTGACGTTGGAATAAAACAAAGAACCTTTATCTGTTTCTACCTCAACGATTGGTTCTGCATAACAATGTCCTATACAACCCACTTTTATTATTTCGATGTCCTTTATTTTTGAAGTAAGGAAATTGTAAACCTCTTCTGCACCAGCGGCAATTCCACAGCTTGCAGTTCCAACTTTAATCCTTTTTATCATTGAATTTCACCTCGCTTGTATCTCTTTAATATTTTTATAAGAGATTTTCTATCCAGTTTACCATACACTTTTCCATTTATTGATATTACAGGAGCTAAGCTACAGCATCCTAGACATGCAACTATTTCGACAGAAAATAGCCCCTCGAACTCGTTTTTATTATTTAGATTGATTTCTTCGTCGATCCATTCTTTGATCAGTTTCGATCCCTTTATGTGGCATGCTGTTCCATCACAAATTAAAATATGATATTTACCGGGCTTTTGCCTCTTAAATTGTGTATAAAAAGATACAACTCCTTCAACTTCAACGGGGGCTAAGTTAAAATACTCCGCTATTGTTTTTATACTATCATTGGAAATATAACCTTCGTTTTGCTGAATGAGCTGCAGTGCTTTTATCAAATTGCTTTTTTCCTTAGAGATTTGCTTGATGATTTCGGTATAGTTGTTGTTCATTTTTTTCCTCAAAATATCATTTTATTTTGGAGGCAAAGTTTATACCATATAAAAATAGCCTGAAAATAGATAGTTTATTGAGTTAAATTTCCACAATTTTTTAGAAACGGAAAAATAATTTAATAATCAAAGTATAAATTTTCAATTATTGAGAAATATTATTGTTTATCTTGAATAATTAAATAATAATCCTCAACGTTAGAGTGTGACCGGATATGGCACTGTTTTTGTCCTTTTATTTAATGTAATTTTAATCGGAGGAAGAAAATGATTGGCAATCAATTTTATTCAACCCCTGAAGATTTCATGAATTATGTTATTGCTAAAAATCCGGGTGAGAGTGAATTTCACCAAGCAGTTAGAGAATTTGTATTATCAGTGTGGGATTTTATTTTAGAGAATCCTATTTATATTGAGAATAAGATTCTTGAGAGAATAGTTGAGCCAGAAAGGGTAATTATTTTTCGTGTTCCGTGGGTAGATGATAATGGTGAAATACAAGTAAATAGGGGTTTTAGAGTGGAATTTAATTCTGCATTGGGTCCTTATAAAGGTGGATTGAGGTTCCACCCATCAGTGAATCTTAGTATATTAAAGTTTCTAGGATTTGAGCAGATTTTTAAGAATTCCCTGACTGGGTTGCCGATGGGTGGGGGAAAAGGTGGTTCGGATTTTAATCCCAAGGGTAAATCTGACATGGAGATAATGAGGTTTTGTCAGTCTTTCATGACGGAACTTTACAGACATATTGGAGAAGACACCGATGTGCCAGCTGGAGATATAGGTGTCGGTGCTAGAGAAATTGGTTATATGTTTGGTATATATAAAAAGTTAAAAAATGAATTTACTTGTGTGTTTACTGGTAAAGGTCTGGAATGGGGTGGCAGCATTCTTCGTCCAGAGGCAACAGGATATGGTGTAGTATATTTTGCTGAAGCTATGCTTAATGAAGTAGGTGACTCTATTGAAGGAAAAACTGTGGCTGTTAGTGGTTTTGGTAATGTTGCGTGGGGTATTGTGAAAAAGGTAAATGAATTAGGTGGTAAAGTCGTTACACTTTCTGGTCCTGATGGATATATATATGACCCCGATGGTGTGAATGGTGAAAAAGTTGATTTAATGCTTGAGTTACGTGCATCAAATCAGGATATTATCCGACCGTATGCTGAAAAATTTGGTGTAGAATTTTTCTCTGGTCGTAAACCTTGGGAACGGAAGGTTGATATTGCTTTTCCATGTGCTATACAGAATGAATTGGATGCTGATGATGCTCAACGTCTCGTCGAAAATAGTACCATAGCAGTTGTCGAAGGTGCTAATATGCCCTGTACTATTGATGCGATTGATATTTTTCAGAAAGCAAAGATACTTTACGCTCCTGGAAAAGCTGCAAATGCAGGGGGTGTGGCAGTTTCAGGTCTTGAAATGGCTCAAAATAGCATGAGATTAAGATGGTCTAGTGAAGAGGTAGATACCTATTTAAAGTCGATTATGAAAAATATTCATGATACTTGCGTGAAGTATGGAAAAAAAGGTGACTATGTGGATTATGTAAGAGGTGCTAATATAGGCGGATTTATAAAAGTGGCTGATGCAATGATAGATCAGGGGGTAATCTGATTTAGTATTGATAGGCCTTTTCATCTTTGTAATATTTTATTTTCCCTTTTAGTATCATTTTTCACTCGAGTGTAAATATGTGGACTATATATAGGTTAATAATATTTAGTCTGATACTTTTTATTTATTCTTTCGTATATGAATGCGTGAATGTAACAATTTTTAAAAATACGAGCTTAACAATTCATTCTGCGGGAATTAAAGCTAAAAAGTAGTATCCAACATAAACTTGCTTCAATAAGTATTGATAATCTTAATATTGTTAAAAATCAGAATTATTTTATTTTTAAAAGTATGAAATTGTATCTTGATATGTATAGGCCCAAATGTAGGTACAAACTGATTGTCTATTACTTTAACGATGTGTAATGTTATACGGGAATTTTGAAGTTAGAAAGCGATTATTGATTTTTTTAGATATTTAGTTTGAATTAAAGAACACATGTGATAATATAAACGACTCAAAAGCTTTCATCACGAGTGCGTATAGAGAAAATTTTACGAGTTTGGATTACCTGAATCAGTATGTTATAAAATATAATGCCAAAGTGATAGGTGTTATAAAATATTTAATATAATTGCTGATATTGGCAGTATAATCGATATATGATATAACTGTTATATTTGATGAGAGAAAAGGTATGATTACAGGTAAGCTATCTTCGGAAAAGTTATAATTTGGTTATTACTATAGAGAACGCAAAAATCTGCTGGCTGAGAATTAGTCAATAGGTCATATAGATGAAAGTGTCCTTCTTGGTTTGAATGTTAATATTACAAGATCAAAATTTCGTAGGGTAGATGTAGATTTAGGAAATATTATGAGAAATATAAGCTTGGGAGTATCCTTCATACTTTCTGTCTATTTCGTTCTTAGTATAATGATTTAGCCAATATAAAGCTTCAGATTAGCAAATATAAATAAACAGATAAAAATATTTAAAAATTATTTTTGAGAAATTTTATTTATGTGATTATGATAATAATTGTATAAAATATTTTTAGTTCGCGATTTTTTTGTTTAAAAAGAAAAATTTCAAGCAATAAATTCCTGAGTTTTTTAGAAGAGGAGGTACTAAAAAATGTACGGAAAATATTATTCATCACCTGATGATTTCATGAGTTATGTGATTGCAAAAAATCCTGGAGAGAGTGAGTTTCACCAGGCAGTTAGAGAATTTATTAATTCAATATGGGATTTTTTAGTAGATAATCCTATATATATTGAGAATAAAATATTGGAGAGGATTATAGAACCTGAAAGAATAATAATATTCAGGGTTCCATGGGTTGATGACAGAGGGAATATTAATGTAAATAGAGGGTTTAGAGTCCAGTTTAATTCGGCATTGGGACCATATAAGGGAGGTTTAAGATTTCACCCTTCAGTGAATTTGAGCATAATGAAATTTTTGGGATTTGAACAAATTTTTAAAAATTCCTTGACCGGGCTTCTATTGGGTGGGGGAAAAGGTGGTTCTGATTTCAACCCCAAGGCTAAATCTGATATGGAAGTAATGAAGTTTTGCCAATCCTTCATGAGGGAATTGTATAGATACATAGGTCCTGATACAGATGTTCCAGCTGGAGATATTGGTGTTGGTGGCAGAGAAATTGGATATTTGTTTGGAGAATATAAGAAGTTAAAGAATGAATTTTCTGGATCGTTAACTGGCAAGGGAATAAACTGGGGTGGTAGTTATATCAGACCAGAAGCGACTGGGTATGGCGCTATCTATTTTGCAGAAGAAATGTTAAAAACTGTTGGAGAAAGCATAAAGGGTAAGACAGTTGCGATTTCAGGTAGCGGGAATGTTGCACAATATGCAGCCAAAAAAGTTTTAGAAGTAGGAGGAAAAGTTGTAACACTTTCAGACTCTAATGGAACAATCTATGATCCGGATGGAATTGATGAAGATAAATTAAGTTTTGTATTTTATCTTAAGAATGTTAGAAGAGGAAGAATAAGGGAGTACGCTGAGAAGTATAAAGTACAATATTGGGAGAATAAAAAGCCCTGGAAAGTAAAATGTGATATTGCCATTCCATGTGCTACTCAAAATGAGATTAATGGAGATGATGCAAGAACATTAATAAAAAACGGATGTTTTTGTGTTGTTGAGGGAGCCAATATGCCTTCTACATTGGAAGCAATTGATGAGTTTCAGCAGGCAAAGGTACTATTCGCTCCTGCAAAAGCCGCAAATGCAGGTGGTGTGGCAGTTTCAGGATTGGAAATGACCCAAAATAGTATAAGATTAACATGGACAAAAGAAGAGGTTGATAATAAGCTGAGAGATATTATGAAAAATATACACGCTACGTGCGTAAAGTATGGAAAAAATGGTGAAACTGTTGACTATATAAGAGGAGCAAATATAGCTGGATTTATTAAAGTGGCTGACGCAATGATAGATCAAGGGATTGTTTAATTTGCTCTATATTTTTTTTGAAATTAGGAAATATTGAAATAATTATTAGAAATTTGGCCCTGAAAATTTTGGGATTTATGATATGAATTAGCACTTATAAGGAATAAAGCTTATTGTAAAAGTATAGATTAATTTAAATTTCTAGTTTTCTCTATTTTTTATATATAATTGCGATACCCTTTCTACCATCCATCAATATTTTTTGTGGGTTTTTAGCCCTTGAATGTACTAGGAAATTAGTTTCCTTTACGACAGGAAGCTGTTTGAGCCATTTCCAATCGATAAATGAGTTGCTATTATTATTTATTACAAGATATCCTATATTCATTGATATTAAATTGTGTAAAAAATGCGTTCCCTGTGATAATTCAACATTAAAGTCATTAAGAATTACTTCCGTAATTACGTTCGCATTACATATCTGGTAAAATTTTACAGGTATACCAAGAAATCTATCGGCAGTACCCCACCTACCAGGACCTATTAGGATATATTTTTTATTTTCTTTTTTTATTTCTTCGTTTAAGACCTCAACTTCTTTCTGAATTTCTAAAGTTCTTGTATTGTCAAATTTTTCCGGCTTTACATAAATAATATCATGAATGTCGTCTATTATACCATTTCCAAGACTATTATTGGTCATTAACCAGATATCTTCTTTTTTTATATTTTTTAAGTCAATGTCAACAATTTGTGTTCTTGAAATAGAGGGTCGAATTTGGAGTATATAGAATTTAGATATTTCTTTTGATAGTTTTAAGGCAAACTCTATTTCGACTGGTCCACCAAAGGCCATTTTCCCAATTTCAAGTATATTTTCGATAATTTCAGAAAACGGTACTCTGTTATATTTCAGAATGTTATCGAAACTAAACATTACAGAATATTTTGGTTTGTCTTCTCGATAGGGTATTATTTTATTATTCTCGTGATCATATATAGAGGCACAATGTTTCAAAATTAATTTATTATTTAGTTTGTCTAAGCAGAGTTTTCTCATTGTACAATCTTCATTGCTGATTAGATCAAATTTATTGTTATTTAAATCAATTGCATAATAGTAGGTTGGGGTTTTTCGTAATAAAGTATCAATGTCGAAAAGATTTACCTTAGGATATTTTGGTGAGAATCTATAGCCGATTCCATCAGTAACTACAGCTTTTCCGAGCCCAATTGCTATAAGTGCTATACTATCTGAATAAGTGAGAGGAGATACTGGATAATAGTTGTGTGATGATGCTATGCCCGATATTGCGGGGTAGAAATAACCTGGTTCGTATTCATCTCCTACAATTTTTTGCAGGATTACAGCCATTTTTTCTTCTTCAATTTTATGATTAATGCTTTCTATATATCCCCTTGCTGATTTCAGAAAAACAGAGGCATATACGAGTTTTATTGCGGATTCAAGTTGTTTCAATCTTACAAGTTTATCTGGGTGATTATTTGGTATCATGTATGTTCTATAAATTCCAGCGAATGATTCGTATGTAGAATCCTCGAGAAGGCCTGAAGACCTGACTGCCAATGGCGTTTTTATTTGATCAATATAAATAGAAAGCTTTTCTCTTAACTCATCTGATAATTTATAGTTTATAAATGTTTCATTTATTTCTCTATCAGAAAGTGAAATTATTTCGGTAATATCAATATTATTTTCATCAATAAATTTATCGTATTCATTTGTACCTATAATAGATGTGCATGGTTGCAATATTGGAAGGTTGGCGTACCTATTTTCAAGATTCATTGATACAATAATATTATTCATAAACGCTATACCACGTCCTTTTCCACCCAGCGAGCCTTCGCTAAGTAAAATTATTTTAAAAGGATCTGTGAGGCTGTTTGGATCAAAGTGAATGATTTTTCCTTTATTTTTCCTTTCTCTAATGGTTCTGATGGAATTTATTAGGTGGCTTTTTAATTCAGCTATTGAGTTAAAATCTTCTGGTTTTAATGGTCTTAGCTTTTTTGCTATTTGTATTTCACCTCTTGCCAGTAGCCATGTAGAAAAATGATTTCTATTGCTATGATATAGCACAGATTCGTCGGGAACTTCTTTCAGCTTTTCTTCAAATTCGTAAATAGTTTTTGCAACAGTGACAATGCCCTTGCCAGGGACTTGAAATTTGAAATCACCAAACCCTAAACTTTCAAGCATAAAGTTGCGAATTTCATGTAAAAGATTTTGGGAAAATTTGTTTATAAGGGTTACGCCTAATTCCTTAGCTTTTTCTTCATGGCTTTGATCCGATGACATTAAGATGCAAGGAATGTCATTTTTTTTATCCTGCCTTACCATGGATACCAGTTTTAATCCAGCTTCATTATCCATCTGATTGTGGTTCGGGAAACGAATATCCGATATTACTGAGAGTATATATTCCTTATATTTGTTGTAATAATAAATGGCATCTTCATAAGTATGAAGTAAAATTATTTTGGGTCTGACTCTCATCCTAAGTCGTTTTTGTATGTCGCTTAATTCTTCCTCAATGAGTAGTTGGGTTTGTTTCATTACCTCTGTATAAAGCAAGGGAAGGAAGATTGAGTAATATTGTACAGAATCTTCAACAAGTAAAATTACTCTTACGAGACCAATTCTTGTATCGTTTTCGATGTTTTTTTTATCTTCTATGGATTTTACCATGGCAAGAAATATTTTAGCATCGCCATTCCATAGGAATATGTCATCGATATATTTGTAAAGTTGATTTAAGTATGGCTGTATCTCCTCTACCTCAGCGTTGGATTTCAATAGCAGTAGGATAGGAAGGTTCTGAAACTTTGTTTTTATTTGTTTTGCGAATTCAAGTGTAGTTATATCTCCTACATTAAGTAGTGTGATAATTAAATCAAATTTTTTATTGTCAAGTAGTTTTAGGGCTTCGTCGGGCATTGAAGCATTTGTGATCCTTGGCGCAGTACTCAGGTTTAATTGCTTATATTCACCATAGATTTGTTCAGAAAGACCACTATCCTGTTCAAGTGTAAAAGCATCATAAATGGAAGATAAAAGGAGAATCTCCCTTACTCTATTTTTCATTAATTCATGGTAGCTGTCTTCACCATATTTGAGAAGGTTGAAAAATGAACAAAGGTTTTCAGCATTCATAAATAATCTCCATTAACCAATTAATTTAATATAAATTATAATAAAAAATTTAGAGAAATGGAGTTATTTACCTAGTCGCGAAATAGACTTAATTTGATATATCTTTTCTGCCATATTTGATTGGAAATATTGTGAAATTCACGGTCATAAGAGTCAATCGTTTTTTCTATATCATCATCTGAAAGTAGTTCATAATCGATAGAATCAATAGGAATGGCTTTGTGTCTTAACAATACTTTTTTGATATCAGAAAAATGATCCCTTATGGGACATGGTGCTATCAGATTACCCATTTCATCAAGAGGTCTATCATCATAATATTTACGCTGCCATTTCCTTATATCTTTGAAGTACGGGCTAAAAAGTATTGTGTTAAGGTTTCCTCCTCTTTTATATACATCAATAATGTTGTCGACCTTAAAAGGGTTAAAAACACATGGTGTCACATCGCCTGTCCAGGTTATGTAGAAATAGCCTCCCCCATATGCAGCTCCTGCAGAAATACATCCATCACTTACTGTTCCACAGTTCCAAAAATCGGCGATAAAGTATTTTCTTTCCCTGATTGCTTTCCATGTTTTCTCATACATTTCGATTCTTTGCTGTGGAGTTACCATCAGCTTTAAATTTCTATTTCTGCCTATTGGCATATATTGAAATATCCATTGATAGAGAGCGCCTAATTTTTCAAAGTAAAAATCCCAGAACTCTTCACTTGTTATTATATCCCAGTTTTCGGATGTAGCGGTAGTGGAAATTCCAAATGGAACACCATATTTTTTTAGATTTTCTATACCTTCCACTATACGTTTAAAAGTTCCTTTCCCTCTTCTTGCGTCTGTTTCTTTTTCAAATCCCTCAACGGAGATAGCGGGAGTTACATTTCCCAGTTCACCGAGCCTTCGGGAAATTTCGTCAGTAAAAAGAGTCCCATTTGTATAAATAAGAAATATTTGCTCAATGTTTTCTTCAAAAATATCAAGTAAACTCTTGCCTTCAGATTTATATAAAAAAGGTTCTCCTCCTGATATTACAGTAAAATGACTTCCCCATAGGTCTAATTTTTCTCTTAGTATTCTTTTAAAAACGGAATAGGGAAGAGTGATTTTTCTCGCTTCGGAACTATTTGCATAACATCCAATACATTTCAGATTGCATGCACCAGTAGGAGATATAACTAAAAAACTTGGGGGGTGCATCTTGTAATTTTCAATGAATCTATAGAAATTCTCATTTGTTTTTAGAAAAGTTTTTCCAAATAGATTATTAAATAGCCTTTTAGAAGCATTTTCACCAATTAATTTTCTATTTATACCTCTCCTGCCAGCATTTAGTATCGAGGATACCATGGCATATTTATCTTCCTGAACTTTCTTTAAACGATTGTTGTTGTTTTGTTTTACTATGTTTGTGTATGCATATCTATCAAGATACTTGAAAATAAGTTCTCTAATAAATTTTATTTCAAAACCATATTTTAATGTATTAGCTGTAATAATTTGGTTAATATTTAATTTACTCATGGTACACCCTCCTATCTACTTTAAATAAAAAATGCCGATTCCTGTGTTGAAATCGGCATTGGTAACAATTCTATGGGCGTTAAGAGTTTCATTTTAGAAGTTTCAATGCGTCCTGTGTTTTAATAAATTTTGCTCCTTTCTTTTTCATCTGTTCAATTGCTTCTTTACCTCCAGCTTCCGTTACGGGTTTTATTGCATCTTCTATTACATAGACATTTTTTTTCATATCTAACAGACCAATTACAGCTGACTTTACGCAATAGTCCGTTGCAACACCAAAGACTATAAAATTTTCATAGTTTTTAAAAATTTTTTCTGCATTCGGATTTTCAAAAACTGTGTAACTTTGTTTTTCGAAATATATTTCACCTTTGTGATTAATTACTTTTTCTAATTCGTCTTCAGTATATTCTCGATTTTCAACATATATTGGGTTAAGTGGTTTGGTTTCAGGTATTTTTTTCTGTCCTTTTTCGCCTTTTATGCAATGTAATGGAAAGGGTCCACCTACAGTATTCATTTCTGGGTCATCTGTTTTATGGGCATCTACAGAACCCAATATTTTGATATTTTCCTTTCTTGCAATATTAATCAGCCTCTTAAGGTTGTCTATAATATTAATAGAATCAGGGACATAAAGTCTTCCTTCGGGATTCATGAAGTCAAATTGGGAATCAATATCAATAAAAGCAGTTTTACTTTTGTCCATTATGAATCTTTAAAAATTAATTCCTGAATCAACATATACGTATTTAATTTAATATTTGAATATTTTATATGAAAGGACAAATTGGGGAAAAGTATTGCTATTTAACTGGCGTATTTGGAAGCTGAGAATAAACTGGGGAAGAATTAACTTTCTTGAATCTGACTTTACTTTTATTATAATTAGCACAGTCATTCCCAAGGGTAATTTAACCCCTGAGATTATAGCTACGATTAAATATGTATCTGATCCACAGATTTCGCCTGATTCTAATAATATAGCTTTTGTAGATACGGAGATTGACATGAATAGTTCAAAGAATTATAGTAGTTCCAATATATGGATTGTTCCGACAGATGGAAGCGAGAAACCACGAAAGTATACTTTTTCAGATAAGGATGAGAAAATGCCTCGCTGGTTTCCTGATGGAAAATATCTGGTTTTCTTTCAAATCATGATGATGGGGATACATATCAGATTTACATAATGAGAACTGATGGTGGAGAAGCTTACAAATTGACGAATCATAGTGGTGGAGTAGTTAATTACAAGTGGGGGAAAAATTCTAATACTATATTTTTCGTTGCGATCGATTCGCTTACAAAGTTTGAAAAGGAAAGAAAGGAGAAAAAAGATGATGAGATAATACTGGATTATAACTATAAATCCTGTAGACTATATGAGATTGATATACAGTCAAGAGAGATTAAATTATTAACCGAAGATAAACAAAATGTTAACGATTTTGGTTGGGAGGCTCAGTGATATGGTGGTACAGACCATAGACAGGATTAAGTGAGGGGGTTATAGAATTTTTGCCGAATAATTTGTCGAGGATTATTCGTAGAATCCCTGTTCGTGAGTGGAGGCATGAATGCGATACTTGGGGATATTTTATAATCTTTCAGGATATTTACCGGGGTTTTGAATTTTTTATATGAGTTTTCCCCCAGGGAATTGAAATAGAATTGATAAAATGAAGCTTTATTAAGGAAATCTTTTATTGAGCTGAATGATTCTATGCAGTGGAATTCGTCTTCGATTAATCTATGAGAGGATTCTACATCGGCATTAGCATTGGGGTAATGTGTCCGTAGAATCCCTAATCGGGAGTGGTATATATTTCACCTTAGCATTCCAATTCTTTTCGACATATTTTTTATATCCTCTGTTGTGATGTATTCTTATCCCACTAAACTCAGAGCCGTTATCAACTTGAATTGTTATTTTTTCTGGATCAATTCCATGCTTGGATATCCGTAGGATCCCTAATCGGGAGATGCTCAAACAATAATTTCACAGAGATTATTGTCGATGTTACACTTTTCTCATATGTATAGAAATAAAAGAGTGTTCCAGAGCGTACATCCCTTGCTGTGATTTGATATCTTGGTAGTCTGTATTTGCAGTAGTATTTAAAAAACTCTGGTATATCATCAAGATATTTTACATCCATCTGTATCACCTCAAAAGGTTTTAATCAATCACTCCCTTCTGAAATCGTATAATATTATCTTTGCTTTTAGTTTTTTATTTGCTATGATACTATCCGTAGGATCTCTAATCGGGATAGGTCATGTTTTTTCTCCTTATCTTTGATTCCTTTTCTAAATATCTCAAAGAGCATAGCCTGTCCACGGGCTATGCTCTCATCATTCATTACACTTAATTTAATCAATTCTACCGTACCACTATATGCATGAACTTTCCCGTAAAGCAGTTATAAAAATCTTGATTTTTAGATAATGGATTAATATCTTAGAAAAACAGGGTTTTTCGCATTTAATAGTTCAATCTAGAGGATTGTGGCGCGTGATTTTTCATAAAGTAAAAAGGGAAATAGGAAAGGATGAAATTGATAACAGGTTAGCTAAAATTAACTGACGTTAAATTTATGTTGCGTGATGGATTATATGAGTTAGATTACATAGAGGATACTATCTTGGGGGAGCTCTCCCATTTTTTAAGTGCGAATGTCGACAAGACTACAAAATTTTGTTGTGTTGATGTCCCTGTACCAAGATCTAGGACAGGGTGTGTTAGAAATTTGAAGAATAAGCTGGAAGAATCTAGAAAAATTACTGTCTATATTCGTCCATATTTAGCGTTGCGAAGTACTTCGTTTGTAGAAGTAATTTTTGCTGCCCTTTGTTTTTTTTCTATTTATATTTTTTGGCGTAATTTAGAAGTTTAAGGGAGGAGATTTATGTTAAGTTATAAGGCCAGATTTGTTAAAGTGGGCGATTTTTATACTATACTGTTTATTTTCGCTCTTCTTATAATGACGGTTTATAGATACTGTGGTAAAGCGAACAATGATAGAGTAGTGATAAATAGTAATGAAAGTGTCATTGCAGTTAACAGATATGGGATAATTGTTAAGGATAGTACCGAAGTTTATACTGATATTAAGTCATCCCCATCAGATAGTACATTTTTCAAAATGTCGGACATTGTCTTCATCGAAAGCAAAATTGACCAATTTTATAAAGTAAAGAATAGTAATGCCTATATAATCGATTCGTGTGTTGTACTTGTGGATAGCATACTATACCAGACAAAAGTTGGCAGTTTTGTATTTCAAAATACTATCCATGATATCTTTAGAGTGAAAGGTAAGGAGTATATTCCGATATATATAGCTTTATATACTCCATATTTGAGTAAGTATGATTATATGGTTAAGAAGCATTTAGCAATGGATATAAAATTTGTTTTCGGAGATGATATACACGTGGATAGTTCATTATATTTAATTCCCATTGGAAATATTAATCTAATTGGTTTGAGGTCTAGTTATAACGAGTATCAGTTTTTTGTGATAAAAGATAGTACATCACATCGAATTGGTATTTCAATTTTTTGGGGGAAAAATATAAATACAGGAAGATATGTTTATGGTAAGGGATCGAAGTATTTTAATAAATCTAGGGAAGTGAATGAGTCAAATAAAAAACGAAACAGGATTGTGGGTACTTGGCAATCAGGAGAAATTAAATGGATATTTAAAGAGAATGGTGTACTCAGTTTAATTTCTGGCGATAAGGTTTTCGATTACACTTGGTCTCTTGATACGAATTTTAAGCCTTACCATTTAGATTTAAAAATTGAAGGGGAGCCTATTGTTATAAAAGCAATTATAAAATTTATTGATGATAATATTTGTGTAATTGAAACCGATAGAGATCTTAATAGAAATATTAGACCAAAAGATTTTAGTGATTTTAGTTCATATCTGTATCGAATCAAAAGTAGTGGTGAGAAAAGCGACTATTCTTTAAAGAGTTATGAGTCAAAAGATATCGTTTTGAAAAATAAATTATTAAGTTCCTATAAAAAATTTGGTATTATAGATGTTCAAGTAAATGATTTTTATGTGATTTTAGAAGTTAACGAAACCTTAGCTAAGGGTTTTACAATAGATAAAATCCGAACATTAACTATTATGGAAAGTATTATAAACACAATAAAAGATGTTACTCGAAGGAATTTTGGAGTAGTTGAAGTTTATTACATGAGAAAAAAGATACTAAAGGCGGAATCAAAGATTCTGGATGATGGTATTAAAATAAAATATTATAATTGAAGTAATATTAACCTTTCTCAGTTAAATATTTATTAACTTGGGAATTTTAATACTTTAATATATATACTTTATTTAGATATTTTCAGCTCGAAACTTGTCTTATTTTTATGATATTTTTATGCATTTAATTTATGATTATAGACATTGAAGCATATTATAATTAATTTCGCTTATCTTTTTTTGAGCGGACTAATGTGTGTAGTGGAAATATTAGAGACTGTTTCATTTTTTGTGTAAATACCTTTTTCATTAAAACTCTCCGAAGGATCTCTTTTGAGACAGGTTTAACCTTCCTTCGAAATGGATAGCCAACTGGGCAATAATTTTTGTCCAG